>JBLMVP010000309.1:0-5110 GCA_050256755.1 Sphingobacteriales bacterium
TCTGCCATTACTATATCACCCGGTTTAAGATTAATACAGGGCAAAGATTTTGCACTATCTCTTACTGCACCTATAAGCATCGGGGCATCATCCAGGAGCAATACATACCTGGACCTGGGAGTTGATTTACCTGCTATGTTAGAAACTCATTTTGGCTCAGCCACCGGTAACCAGGATAAAGTTAGTCTTGGCGGCATACTTGGTGCAGGAGTGGCCTATCATTATTCAAAAAATTATTATGACAGTTTTGATGACGTAAAAGTATCTTTTGGAGGTTATCGTTTTCATGGCGGAATCAGCTTTAGTAAAGATGACAATGGAGACCGTTTCTTAATTTTAGCAAGTATGGTAGAGAATTGAAAGATACAAGAAAAGAAATATTTGGCTTAGGTATACATATGATAATGGGGAAAAATAAACTTTAGATCTTTCTTCTGTGCATTTCCTTTTTTATCAACCCAAGTTCTCTTCCCGTTTGTCCGCTAACAGAACTATTTTCCTGTGCCCGGCGCATTAGATAAGGAATAACATCTTTGATTGGACCAAAAGGTAAATACTTGCTTACGCTGCAACCGCTCTTTGCCAGATTGAATGTGATATTATCACTCATCCCATACAACTGAGAAAAATGTACATGCGGATGATTATGGGCTAATCCTTTTTTATCGAGCAATTGGGTAGGGCGCAGATTGCTGTAATCATTATGTGAAGCAACAATAACCGCAATTTTATCAATATGCTCAATACAAAACTCAACTGCTGCATTATAATCCCTGTCAGTGCTTTCTTTATCCGGTTGTATTGGAGAAGGATAATTCATATCAGCAGCCCTTTTTCTTTCCTTTTCCATATAAGCACCACGTACTAATTTGGCACCTAGCACAAAATGTCTTTGCAGTGCCGTCTCATAAGAATCTTTTAAAAAAGTCAGACGGTCATGACGATATAATTGCAATGTATTATACACAACTGCTTTTTCTTTGTTGAATTGTTCCATCATTAAAATGGTGAGCACATCCACGGGGTCCTGTATCCATGTTTCTTCTGCATCAATCAAAACACCAATTCCTTTTGCCGCAGCAGTAGAACAAATAGTTGCCATTCTTTTTTGCAAACGCTGCCATTCTTCTTTTTCGTTGTCAGACAATGATTCCATCGCCTTTGAAAAACGTTTCATTAATGAACCGGAATGTTCATCAACCGAATTATCTAACTTCTCCAGCAAACCAAATCGGCACATTCCCGTAACCTTAATACTCATGAAGGGAATATTATGCTGGGTAGCAGCATACTCAATCACTTTAATAAACTCCTGCATGGAATGTTCATAAGATGCATCGCCGTTATCATTGCCTTCCACACCATAATCCAAAATAACCTGCACTCCAAATTCCTCTAATTTATCAGCCACCTTAGCGGTTTCTTCCAAAGTTTCACCACCTGCAAATTGCGAGAAAATGGTGTTGCGGATGACTGTTTTAGTAAAAGGAATTTTCCATTTAATGGCGATTGGGGTAATCGCCAAACCTAAATTCACTAACCAGGGTTTACCCATGGATGAAAAAAGAAAATGGGCTTTTTTTAATTCTTTATCTGACTTATACGCAAAAGCAACTTCTGTATTATCAAACGAAATAAAGGGCTGTTGATTCATATTGACAAGCTTTGACCGGGGCAAATTTAGGGTAAAGCAATTATAAATAACCTGAGATGTGACAATTTACAGCTGACAGCCATCAATTACCGTTAATTGGATTTAATCTATTATTTTCCTGAATAGTCTTATAATCCAAACAGTCCTTTATTCAGCAGTTTTAATGTTTCTGTTTTGTAAGTTGAAGGAAGCAGTAAAGAAACATTATGCGGACTTCCTCCATAAGAAACCATCCTTACAGGAATAGTTGAAATAGACTGAAATAATTTCGTAAGCACATCTTTTTCTTTAGCAATCTCATTACCAACAACTGAAACGATAGAATGATTTTCCTCTACTTCAACTGTACCCAATGGTTCAAGTTCTTTCAAAATATCTTTCAGGTTCGTTGCGTTATCAATAGTTAAAGAAACCGCCACTTCAGAAGTTGTAATCATATCAATAGAAGTGCGGTATTTTTCAAACACTTCAAATATCTTTCTTAAAAAACCATAAGCCAGTAACATACGGCTGCTCTTAATGCGAATAGCATAAATACCATCTTTGGCTGCTACTGCTTTTACGCCAATACTTCCTGCTTCTTCCACAATTACTGTTCCCTTAGCATCTGGCTGCATAGTGTTTAATAACTTAACGGGCACTTTATACATCTGTGCAGGCCAGATGGAAGCCGGGTGTAAAATCTTTGCACCGAAATAAGCTAACTCTGCTGCCTCATCAAAACTCAATTGTTCAACAGGAACTGTTTTGTCAACCACTCTTGGGTCATTATTGTGCATACCATCAATATCTGTCCATATTTCACAAACGGATGCATTGGTAGCTGCTGCAATTAATGAAGCGCTGTAATCGCTACCGCCACGTTTTAAATTATCCACTTCTCCCCTTGCATTACGGCAGATGTATCCCTGGGTGACAAATAATTTTTTGTCTTTGTGCTGCTTTAGTATTTGAGTGAGTTTTACTTTAATACTTCCTACCTGTGGCTCGTCATGCGAATCAATACTCATAAACTCCAGTGCGGGCAACAACATATGATCTACTCCCTTTTGTTCCAGGTAAACAGAAAATAATTTAGTACTGAGTAATTCACCCTGTGCTAAAATATCTTTATTCAAAGCCTCGCTGTAAGATATTTTGAGAATGATATTTAAAAATTCAAAATGCTCGTCAATAATGCTCTTTGCTTTCAAACAAGAAGCTTCAGTGGCTGCCAGTTCTTTAATAAATGATTCGTAATGTGCATGAAGTTTATCAATACACTGCTTTGCAGAAGTTCTGTCTCCTTTAGAAATATTATCGCCAATTTCAACTAATGCATTGGTTGTGCCTGACAATGCTGACAACACAACAATGGTTGGTTCCTCATCACGGGTAATTAACTGTGCTACCTGTTGCATACGTTCCGGCTTACCCACTGAGGTGCCGCCAAACTTCATTACTTTCATTTATTCGAAAATTTGAGCCGCAAAGATAATTGCAGAATGTTATAACAACTGTTAGGAAAAAGGAACATGAAATCTTTTTCCAAGTTCGGTTAAATCATTAACTACAGCGGCTAATAAAGGAATACCTTCTTTCATTCTTACAGACTCCATCTCTCTTTCCGGGTCTCCTGGTATAATTACTTTTTCTTCTCCATTTATTGTTTTAGCTGACCTGAAACGGCGAATCCAGTTATCCATATGCAGCTTAAATTCATCTGCAGGACGAAATGCATCAATCCGCATCGCTCCAAAAAAATGGCCAATGCCTTTGCCAGGTTGATTTTCCGGCATGGGTACATAAGCAGGAAATGGCGGAACCCATGGGCCATAGTTAGCACCGCTTAATACGGCAGAAAAAATATCTACAATTGCACCAAGTGCATATCCTTTATGACTTCCGTGTTCTCTATCTCCACCCAATGGCAATAATGCTCCGCCATTTTTTAATGCATGAGCATCGTTAGTTGAGTTGCCTTCTTTATCCTGTATCCAACCAGCAGGTGCAGTTAAATTTTTTCTTTGCAAAATTTCTAATTTTCCGTTTGCAGCTGTAGTAGTTGCTAAGTCAGCAACAAATGCCGGCTCTTTCCCTGCAGGAATTGTTACACAAATTGGATTTGTACCAAGCATTCTTTCTTTAGAAAAAGTTGGGGCAACTAATGCACTTGCATTAGTCATTGCCATGCCAATCATATCATTTTCTAAAGCCATCATAGCATGATATCCCGCAATGCCAAAATGATTGCTGTTTTGTACACTTACCCATCCTGTACCCACATTCTTTGCTTTATCAATAGCAACCTGCATAGCATAAGGAGCAACCACTAATCCCAGGCCGCTATCACCATCTACAACAGCAGTTGATAGAGTTTCATGGATGATTTTGATTTGAGGCGTTGCATTTACTCTTTTTGCTTCCCATAACCGAACATAACCAGTTAATCTTGCTATCCCGTGTGAATCGATTCCCCGTAAATCAGCACTTAATAAAACTTTCGCTGCTGTAGCTGCATCTGCTTCGCCGCAACCAAAAGCGAGAAAAATTTTATGAGTGAAAGAATAAAGTTCGTTGTATGAAAATATTTTTTCCATGTTGTTTACAATTAATAATTATTATTATTAATTGTTTGGAGTTATTTATAGTTCCGGAGTTCTAGGCCTGCGCTGTTGGTCCGCCAAAATTCATAGGTAATTGAATTTCTTCAATATCCTGTATAGTTCCATTGGCTGCTTCAAAACGTTTTATATTATCAGTAATGGCTTTCATAAAACGTTTGGCATGTTGCGGCGTTAATATTAAACGGGCTTTTACTTTACTTTTGGGTGTACCGGGCATAACATTTACAAAGTCAAGCACAAATTCAGCATGGCTATGCGTGATGATGGCCAGGTTAGCATAAACACCCTCTGCTATTTCTTCTGAAATCTCAATATTGAGCTGATTGGGTTGCTGGGGATTTTGATTATCCATGTAAATAGTTTAGAATGGTAAAGATAAAAGAAAAAGGCTGCCCTTTTGGACAGCCTTTTCATTAAAATTAAAACTGAATTAATATGTATCAAACCAAAGTTTGGTTTCCACTTTATCACCTCCTATCGCCGTAGCAGCAGAGGAATAATTTGTTTTATTTAAATTTTGTTCAGATACAGGGTATGTAAAACGCATTGGAAAGACAGTGTAGGCACTCGCTGGAGCTACTAATACAGGATAATCCAATCTTCTGTATTCTGTCCATGAATCTAATGCCCTGTCATAAAGTGCAATCCATTTCTGGGTTCCGATTTTTTGTTTATACGTACCGGCGGCAGTAGTGTAAGCAACAGCTGGTCTCGCAAGATAAGTAGCTGCATCAGTAGATGAACCACCCCATTCTTCAATAGAAGCAGTAATAGCATTATTATAATGTTCTTCAGCAGTACCGCTAACAACAAATCCACGTTCTTTTGCTTCTGCTAACAGGAATTCTAC
>JBLMVP010000310.1:0-5395 GCA_050256755.1 Sphingobacteriales bacterium
CCTCTGCTGCTTCTTATCGCTGCTTTACTCTTTATTTCCTGCGGACAACCAATTAATAAACAAACTCCCCGCCAATTAAGCCGGATTCAATACAAGGTTCATATACCCACTATCGAAGAAATCCCTTTACCGGATGGTTATATACGAGTTAATGCTGAAGCAAATTCCTTTACCTCTTTTTTGAGGAGCATTAAATTAAAAAAAAATAAAGCGGTTTATTTATATAATGAAAAAACCAAAAAAAATCAGTCCGCACAATAGGCTGTAACAGATATATCAGTTGGCAAAGAAGATTTACAGCCATGTGCTGATGCAGGATTGAGAATTATATCCGAATATTTGTTCCTAAATAAAAAGAACAATGAAATTGTTTTCGGGGATAATGACGGGAAGGTCTTTGCATCTAATAAACCACATTCATACCCGCACTTTAAACAATATTTAAAATTCGTTTTTAGTAATTGTGATATGGCCTCCCTGTCCGGGCAATTAAAAACAATACAATTTAATGAAGTGCAGCCTCGTGATATTTTGATAAAGGGAGAGCTTCTTTGTTATGTTTGTTATTGTTACGGATGTTGCAGAGAATAATGTGTATAAAAAATCTTTATGCTGGCCTAAAATTATATGCCGTCACGGGATATTCATATTCCTAGAAACCCAAAATTCAAATAGAAATAAACAGTCATATTTCGTTGAAAATGAGGATGCTATATACATGCCTGAATGGACTTTTTACAATATCAGTTCAAAAAATGGTAGCTGCCAGTAATTTTACTGAAAACATTGTTGGGTGGTTTTGCTCTTGTTTACAGAGCTGTTTGTTATTTATTTTGAGTTGTATCTATGAAAAATTAACCCCTATTAAAAACACACTTTGTATGAACACTCAAGCACCGTCACCCTTATGGCAGATTTTATTAAAAGTAGGCGCATTAGCCGGATTTATGCTGATGGTAATGTATATGTTTATTTACGTACTGATTGCGGTCTTAAAATTCTTTGTTAATAGCTAAGCACATAAAACCTCTGGGAGATAATTACCGGAGGTTTTATATTACCATCTTTCCTTTTAACAACTTTCTTTCCGTATCGTTTGACGTGAGTGAAATTGCTTTTGTAAAATATTCATTGGCCATTTTATTATCCCCTGCATTCTTATACATATCCCCTAATATAGCCGGCAACAAATAATAGTTTTTTAACGAATCAATGTTTGCTATGGAATGAATGGCTTCAATACCTGCTTCCGGTCCCTGCAATTCACCAATCACAACTGCCCGGTTAAGTGCAACTACGGCTGAAGGTTTTTGCTGATATAATAAATCATAATACTGAAGGATAGCTTTCCAGTTTATATGCAAATAATCTTCTGCTAAAATATATTCACAGGCAATCATGGCTTCCAAATGATAGGGAGTGAGGATATCACCTTCAGCCGATTGCTCCATATACTGTAACCCACGTTCAATTAAGGCTGTATCCCACAAACTTCTGTCCTGCTGCTGAAGCAATAAAATATTTCCCTCTTTATCTATCCTGGCATTATTACGGGCAACAGTAACATACATCAGTGCCAGTAAAGCATATACTTTCGGATTCCTGGTATGATTGTTTTCTATAAGCAGTTCACATAAACGAATGGCTTCATCCTGTAAATCGCGGCGAATGATGACCGTATGTTGTGCAGAATTATATCCTTCATTAAATAAAAGATATATAGCTGTTAAAACATTATCCAGCCGGGATTCCAGTTCATTACCTGATGGTATTTCATATTCAATTTTCTTTTCCCTGAATTGCTGTTTAGCACGGTATAACCTTTTTTCAATAGTATCTGCCGAACAAATAAATGCCTTCGCAATTTCTACTACACTAAATCCGCAAAGGGTTTTTAGTACTAATGATACCTGGCTTTCTGTAGTAAGTAATGGATGACAACAGGTAAACATCATTCTTAACTGGTCATCTTCAATATCATTTGCTGATATTATTTCATTAACAGTGGATGACAATGTGTATTCTGATTTTAATAAATAAGAAATATCGCCGGCAAATTCCTTGTATCTTTTTTCTTTCCGGATGATATCAATAGCCTTGTTTCTTGCCACTGTAAACAACCATGCTGTAGGGTTATCGGGAATTGTATTCATCTTCCAGCTATGCATGGCCTGAATTAATGTATCCTGCACCACATCTTCTGCCAGTTCAATGTTATGGGGACCAAAAACTTTGGTTAATACAGCAATCAATTTCCCCGATTCATGACGGAAAAGATGATCAACAGTTTGGTTAATATTAAGGCTTGATTGCAAACAAAAAAATTGTAATGCTAATTTACGGATAAGCAACAGGCTCTAAATCCAATATTACATGTAGATGATGCAACAGGTGTTTATTATAATCTGCAGCCAGCCACTCAATGGTATGCGGTTCGCCTGTAATGCAAATTCGTTTCTGCAGATCGGGCTGCAATGATGAAAGAATTTGACAAATATGCTTGTTTATTAAAGCCCATAAATCAATTAAATTTTTTGATTCATAGTTTTGGTAACCGGATGCTTTGACCCATGTGTCCTGTGCATATACAATTTTGGGATTATCCTCATACTGCGCCACTATAAAACGACGGGCATTTGTTAAAGCCGAATCAATAAGATGTCCAACGATTTCTTTCTTACTCCATTTAGCCGGGTTGGATTTGGCAGATAATTCTCCTTCAGTCAGCTTACTCAATAAAGGTTTATAATCCGCAATAATTTTTTCTAATTGTTCAATAGTTTCTTTCATTTTGGTGGCTTTTTAACAAGCACAATATTACCATTAACTGCTAAAATAAATTGTCAACAAATACCCAAAGACGCAAAGAAAATTTTGCGTCTTTGGGCCGTCATTACCTCTGTGCCTCTTTAATTCAATTACATTTTCATCACCTGTCTTACTTGCACACTGCCTCCAAATTCAAAATCAGGACAGTCTTTACTTATTTCCACAGCCTCTTTCATATCCGCAGCATTAATAATAAAGAACCCTCCAACAATTTCCTTGCCTTCGGTATAAGGGCCATCCATTACCTTTTTATCGGTACCACTTATCAATTTACCGCCCGGCAATAAAGGCTCGCCGCTAACATATTTACCTGCTTTAGCCAACTTATCTATCCAGGTCATCCATTTACCCATTTGAGCCTGCATTACTTCAGGGGCAGGCTGATTTTCTGAGCCCATTCCACCATGAAAGATTAACATAAACTTTTCCATGAAACTAATTTTAAAATGAAGAAATAATTTACAATATATTGACGATGCCACAGAACAAATCCGGACAGGCGGTTGCAAAAAATTCTTAGCCGGTTAACTTACGCATCATTAACCAATCCGTCTGCAAATCATTTCCTAAAACAAAATCATGTTCAGCAAATTTTTCAAATCCCCATTTGCTATAAAACGCAATGGCTCTTTCATTTTTTTCCCAAACACCTAACCATATAATTGCTTTATTCATTTTAATAGCAGCTTCAATACAATGTTGCATTAATGCCTTACCCACTCCTTTACCTATAGCTGATTGTACAGCATATATACGGGCAATTTCTACAGAAGGCTTATTGTTGAATTCATTTCGGTTCTCCCCTTCCCGCATACGCACATAACCAACTGCTTCATCGCCATAATAAGCCAAAAAGAAAATGCCATCACGATCCTCCACTTCTTTCATCAACGCTTCCCTGGTGAATTGCTCATTCATAAACTTATCCATATCCTCTTTGGCATTCACTGGCGCAAATGTATCATAAAAAGTATGCCGGCTCATGTCAGCAATGAGGGCTGCATCTCCGTTAGTAGCTTCTTTTATTTTTATTTTATGCATGGTTGCAATCTACTAATATTAAATTTTGAAAACCACCGAAATCTCTTTAACTTATATTTCCTTTTCTTTCCTTCCCTATCCAACTCTTATACCCAGGAATATTTATTCATCATTTAAATTCTTTTCACATGAGAAAGTTATTTTTCATGCTGCTGCTTTTGCCATTACTAAGCATCAGCCAGACTAAAAACGTTCTAAATTCAAGTCGTTATTTCTGCAAACCAGACAAGGTTCAGGAATTTGAAAAAGCATTGGCAGCCCATGCACAAAAATACCATACCGGCGACTGGAAATGGCGGGTATGGAGTATTGAATCTGGTCCAGATGCTGGCGGATATATGATTACAGAAGGGCCCAGCGATTGGGCAACTATAGATGGGAGGGGCGAAATAAGCGCAGAGCACCAGGCCGACTGAAATAAAAACGTTGCTCCCTTGACTACCAGCCAGTATTCCAGCAGTTATACTGAATTTGAAGCCGATTTAAGTACAGTACAACTGACTGATTATGCTGACAAGATTTTGATCAATCATATGACCGCAAGACCCGGCAAACTTGGTGGTGTTGTTGCATTAATAACAAAATTGAAAAAAGTTTGGGAAGCCAGTAAAGAATCAGTAGCCGTTTATTCATTAACTGCTTCAGGTGATCCCGGCTTTGTAACAGTAACACGTTTAAAAAATGGATTAAAAGAACTGGCAGATGGCTACCGCAAGCCATTGAATGAAAGATATAATGAAGTGTACGGCGCCGGAGCTTTTGATTCCTGGTTAAAAGAGTATGCTGATGCGGTGGAAAGACGCTGGTCAGAGTTACTGATATATCACGCCAATTTAAGTTCAAAATAAATACTGCTATTTAATAAAACCGCAGGATAATAATATAGTTACCGTTGTTTCTATATTATTATCCTGCAGTTCTTTTTACCGTTTACTCACCAATCTTTTATTGCCAACTATAATTTACCTTTAACAGGTATTTCTATTCCATCAACTACTAACTCTTTTAATTATGGACAGGAAGTATTGGGAACGTATTGCCCCCAATTACAACGAAGAAATTTTTGATGTACTCCAAAACGATAAGAGCGGAAAAATAGTTACAGCTATTGAACAGGTTGCTTCAAAAGAAAAAACGGTTACTGATTTAGGCTGCGCCGTTGGCAAATGGATCCCGTTACTGGCTACAGCCTTCGGACATGTAATTGCGACAGATATATCCGCCAAAAACCTTGAACTGGCCAGGGAAAAATGTGCAGGATACAACAATGTTGATTATGTACGGATGGATATGAGTGCAGATACGCTCACCGTTACTCCATGCGATGTGGCTGTTTGTATTAATGCAATTCTTACAGATAATCTTAAAAAACGTATCAACTTTTTTCAATCCCTTAATTTATGTCTCAATAGAGAAGGAATCTTAATACTGGTTGTTCCTTCTCTTGAATCAAAACTCTATACCAATATCATTGCCAACCGATGGAATGTGGATGATGATCATAAAGAAAAGATTGAGTCAGTAG
>JBLMVP010000311.1:0-3519 GCA_050256755.1 Sphingobacteriales bacterium
GCCAAAGCCACCAAACAGGAAGCGGGAATATTGAGTAAATATTTAGCTGAACCCGAACAATTTGAATTTCTTCCTTTGACTGATTCATTATTTGCGGTGCCCAAAGAATTGGTGCAGGATGTAACGCTGCTGAAAAATTTATTCCGTATCCGTTATGCAGGAATTGAAATGGGAGTCATCAATAAAAACGATTTGATTCCGGAACACACACTTGCTTTATCTGTACATGTCAACAAACAATTACCCGCTATTCAACTAAACAAAGAACAGGCATTGCAATATTTGCGCAAGCAGGATAATCTTAACCTGGATTTAAAAGAATTAAAAGGATGGTGTTTGATGAAGTATGAGAATGTAAATCTTGGTTGGGTGAAAGTATTGCCCAATCGTATTAATAATTATTATCCTAAGGAGTGGAGGATATTGAAGTAGTTTTTTTGAATAGACAGCACGATAGAAGTATTAGATTCGGAACAATGACAAAACTATTTATAAAGTTTGGGCAGAAAAATCATTTACTTGAGATGCAAAAAGAAGGTCTGCTATATTGTAATACGATAACCTTTTTTACGAATATTGAAGGAGATAATAATCGTCATGATAGAGATGAATCGGTTTTTGAAACAGAGTATTTTGAAAATACGCTACTGCAATTTAGACTTTCAAATGATTTAATAGGCGATGAGTGTGAATGGAAAGATTTAAATGCAAAAACTATCAGGGTAAAGAAATGGTTTGAAAAGCCGCTCGGTAATTTATTTTGCATGTCAGCTTTTAATATTTCACCTGAGTTGAGATCTACAGAATTTAAGTTTCATGAAAATTTTCTTTCTTTTGGTCAGTTCGGACTTGTAATCATGAATCAAGAAATATTCTTAAATCGACTAATTGGAAAATTAAAAGAAATGGGAAATGAGGATATTAAAACCGGATATGGATTTGTTAACTACATTGATTTGAAAAACTATTCTGGTAAAAAGAACCTTTTTCAAAAGGATAAGAAATTTGCATGGCAAGAAGAATTTAGGATATTTTTTAATACTAACAAGTGTGAGAATAACGATTCTTTAAAGATTTCAATTGGTAACATGGAAGATATATCTGAAATAATTGATTTGGCTAAGACTAAAAGTTTGTTTTATAAATCTTCCGACTAAGAAATTGTTTAATAGAATTCCCTAATGAAAAAAGGATTGCGACGCAACAGATGATGCTACAAGGAACTAAAGCCGGTATTATTACTTTCTCCCGAAATCCGCAGGGTTCTCACCCCAGGCACTGGTTTCCCATTTTAAAATTTTATTAGGATAATTATTTTCTTCCAGCCATTTTTCTGCTCTGTCAATTAATTCAAAAATGATTTCATTCTTTTTTGTTCTCTCTAATTTGGTTTTTGCTTTCTTTCCTTTTACCCATAATATAGCATTGCGGCTGTCACTATAAATTGGCAGGCTCAGCTTTTTATTTTTACAATAACCCAATGCATGAACAATTGCAAGAAACTCACCAATATTATTTGTGCCATCAGCAAATGGACCCTGTTTGAAAATTAATTTATTGGTTTTGTAAAATATTCCCTGGTATTCCATTGGTCCGGGAACACCACTGCATGCGGCATCCACCACAATACTGTCGTGAATGGGAGTGCCCACTAATTTTTTAGTAGGTTCGCTTAACGTGGAGTTGGCAATTAAATCTTCGTTATAGCCACTCAATCCTTTGTGGAATGCAGTATGCGCAGCATCTTTTGTTTTAAAGGAGCGGTATAATGCCCCGGTAAATCCATGTATCTGCTCCTGGCAGGCAGTCCAGTTATCGTAAATACCCGGTTGTTTACCTTTCCAAACCACGTAATATTTTTGTTCTTTGGCCATCTTTGGCACAAGTTTAGCAAAAACAAAATTATTCTGCATCTTTGCTCACGATTAAATTTAATATTCATGAAGTTTCTTAGTCTATTGGTTTCCTTATTTATTGGTGCTAATCTTTTTGCACAAACAGATTTAGTAGTTAAAACAGATGGAAATACCGGCTACCTTACTCATACCGTTGGCGCCAAAGAAAATTATTACAGTATTGGCCGTATTTACAATATTAGTCCGCGTACTTATGCTCCTTACAATAATTTGAAATTAGAAACGCCGATGAGCATCGGGCAGGTGATTCGTATTCCATTGGTGCAACAAAATTTTACTACTGAAGCATCTGGTAATACTGCTGAAGCATTTGTTCCTTTATATTATGTGATACAGGAAAAAGAAGGATTGTTTAAAGTAGGTCAGCATTTTGGTATTAGTACTGATGATTTGAAAAAGCTGAATGGACTTAAAACAGAATCAGTAAACCTTGGTGATAAATTAGTGATTGGTTATTTGAAAGTGCTGAAAGAACAATCACCATTAGCAGCGAATGCAAAAACTGGTAAACCAGTAGTGAAGAATACAGAAACTGTTGTGAAAACAGAACCGGTTAAAAAAGAAGAAAAACCTGTGGTTAAAGCTCCTGAAGTAAAAGAGCCTGAAGTTAAGAAGGAAGAAAAACAGGTGATAAAGCAAGATGTTCCCAAACCAATTGAAGAAAAGAAAGTGACCGTTGCTACTAAAGAGGATATTAAAGAAGGCGTATTCAGGAATGAATATTTCAATCAAACTAATAATGGAACTAATGTGCAGTCAACCGAAGCGGTGTGTGGTGTATTTAAAAGTTCAAGCGGATGGGGCAATGGAAAATATTATGCCTTGATGAACGGAGTAGAAAGGGGAACGATTGTAAAAATTATGGTAAATGGAAGAGCTGTTTACGCTAAAGTATTGGATACTGTTCCAAATATTAAAGAAAACAATGGATTGAGTGTGTTGATTAGCAACGCAGCTGCCGCACAATTAGAAGTAAGCGGACAGAAGTTTACTATTGGTGTAGCTCACGGTAAATAATGTCCCCGGCTCCTGAAGGGAGTACTTAAAACAATACTTTTGGAAAAGTATAAATTTTCAATAAGCTCAATAATTATTAGTGTTGGATGTGTCGTTTATTTACTAATTCTGAATTATAATCTTGCGCAACATTATCTTTCTGCTGATGGAAAAACCCAGGCTTTATTTGGAATAATTGAATTGACTTGGTTGTCTTATAAAATTTATGTAGTTCCTTTTTTAATGCTGTCTTTAGTATTTTGGATTTTATCCATCAGGAAAAAAGAAGCAAAATCACTTTCGATTTTGGCGGCTATATTAAGTACTCTGTCAGTTGTTCTTTTGTTTATTAGATTTTGGACATGGATGATATAACAGTGTTATAAAAATTACTCCCTTTTAGAGGTTGGTGGCATTCGGTAACCACGGAGAAAATCTTCAATCATCATTTTCTTCTTTCCTTCCAATTGAAGTTCCAGTACATGAACATATCCATCAGCGCAGGCAAATTTTAAATAAGCTTTTCCATCTGTTTCATATTCGCTCATATTGATTTTAGGAGTTGTTATTTCTTTTTTGCTTCTGTATATCTTCAGCATCTTACCCT
>JBLMVP010000312.1:0-15188 GCA_050256755.1 Sphingobacteriales bacterium
TTTTGTTCTTTTAAATAAGACATCACCAGTTTCATATGCCAATTCTAGTTGTTCTTTGTCTAAGAAAATAATCGACCCCAAGTAAACAGTATCACCTTTTGATTCAATTTCCATTAATTTATACGATAAATTTAAATCACCCTTTGCTGTAAAATCCTAAGCTTTACGTTTTAAATCGTAAAAGTCCTTTTCATTTTCTGGGAAAATGTATTTTAAAATACCCGTAGATTCAAGCTTACAGTTATTATAATGTTCAATTTTGTTGTTCTTAATCACTAGATACCTGGATTTGTCATTGTTTTGTTGCCAAGAACCTTCAAGATATTCTTTAAGATTAGAAGGGATATCGCTTCTAAATCCGCAAACAATTACCTGTCCAATAAGTAAAACTGTTAAAATAATTATTCTCTTTGGTAGTTTAATTGCTTTCATATTTACATTCATTAAACTTGCTGGTAACGAACATGGCTTACTGCTGTGGCGGCATTCATTGCTCGTAAAGCCTGGAACCGCTACCCAATTGGAAATATAATGTTGAAGTTAACGAACAATTGCTGATAGATAATGTAGTACTTGAACAAAAGCTGAGAAATGATTTAATGCCGGGTGTTTGATGTTCAACCATGCTATTGCAGATGCACTTGTTGTGCGTTCGGCATTCTCATTTAGTTTTTAAATATATTCCGTCAACGGTAGCATTTAATCCAAATTGGCTTTCACAATACCCCTTTGTATAGTTGATATAAACAAAGCCTTTATAAAATGTTACTTTAAACACACAGCTGTCACTATCAGGAATTTTGTAAATAAAACTGTTCCCTGTCATTGTTATTGTATCTTTTTCTACTTCCGCAATGTTTGGTCCTCTTTCAACATTTGTCAAAGAAAGAATATTGAAGTCAATTTTATTGTTTCCTACTTTGCTAATATCAAAGTCGCCATTGTAACCATTTTCTCCATATTGGTAGTGATAGCTTCCGAAAATTTGGCTTTCGTCAGATTTGATATTTGGGCAGCTTACTAATGTGTCTTTTAGTGAAAGAGTCATTACAAGCTCTTTTTTTGTTTTAGGAGATACCCAAATTCCGTTAAAGTTCTTTTCTGTCGGCTTTCCTTCAATAACTCCTGTGATATTGCCCGTTTTGTCGAACTCCAAAAGTCTGTAACTTTTGTCATCTTCAATTGTACCTAAAAGCTTAATTGGTAGTTTGTCTTTCGTGTTTAAATATGTGATTTCTCCAATGATTAAATTACTGTCAAGTTGATAGTGAATGAAAACAGGTGTCTTGCTGTTTAAAGTCCCCGTCCAGCAAATTTCATTGTTGCGTTGGGTTTTTGTGCCTGCTAAAGCAACTGTTGAAGATAGACTTGTCGTATCAGAACTATTATCATTCTGCTGTTGATTATTACAGGAAATAATTGTCAATAAAAGTATGTAAGTCCAATGTTTCATTTTAGTAGTATGTCTTTTTATGCTGACTTACGACACCTAAATATACGCCTCTCATCTAAAAAAACGAATTAATTGCCCATTGATTCTCACAATAAACCTTATGCGCTTCTGCTGCCCGGGTTACTGTCCCCGGGAAACTGCAACGGGTAGTTGATATTACTTATACTGCCCTCTATCAATCAACAATATTCCTGGTTCGTGGAGACAGGAACCAAGGCGGGAGATAATTGCTAGATGGAACAACTGTAAAATATAACCGCAGGGTGCCTGGCTTTACATAAAGCCTGTGAGGACACCTTGCGGAGATTGAATAGTTATGAACAAGTTTATTCCTTAAGTCGTCATACAATTCGTCAGAGTAAGAATATTTTTTTAAAATTTAAAATAACTTGTCTGTAAGTTATTGGTTTTAAAAAAAAGAGGCTCTTGTTTTAAGAGCCTCTTTTTAATTTTTATTCGATTGATATTTGTTTTGTTTGCTCTAATTTATCTTTATTCACTTTTAAAATATACAAACCTTTTTTAATGCCGATGATGTTAAGGTTAAATTTTGGTTGATTGTTTTTGAAACTCCACCTTTTTACTATTTCTGTGCTCGTCAAATTATACAGGGTTAGCGTTACGTTTGCCGTTTTTCCGGATACTTTTGTTATGGTTGGTTCGCCTTCAATTGATACAGCCAAATTGTCTGTCGCAGGATTTGGCGATACAATTACGCTAAACGAACTGCTTGTTGGAATTACTGGCCAGGTAAATGTTGTTGTTGTTAAGCCGCAACCCGTGTTTGCTGTAAAGTCGAATGTGCCGTTTCGCTGGCTATAGGCAACTGTTCCGGAATAGCCGCTAAAATTGAGTTGTATCCCCGAAGAGCTCCATGTAAATGGATAGCTGCTGGTAGCCCTTGCCCATGATGGTGAGGGGATATTTGTATTAGATATGTAAGCGGTTACTCCAAAAAATTGATTTGCTGGCAGAAAAATTGCTGCATTATTAGGGCCTAAAGTATTTTGTGTTGGCTGATTGTAATTGGAATTTACAAAGTAATAGCCAGTCAATGGAAATGCTCCGCTTGATAAAGGGAAACTTAAATTTGGAGTACTTGTATTACAAGCATTTGTTAAAGTAACAGTTGCAGTAAGCGTTACTTGTCCGTTAGCTAATTTAGTAACAGTAGCTGTATTGTTGCCATTGTCTGTGATCTGTACAATACCGCCTGGTGTTGCATTCCAGTTTGAAACTACAGCGCCACAAGTTGGCAAATTAGCTATGGAATAAATAGAACTACCACCACACAAAGGATTACTACCTATGATTGATAATGTTTCATTAACACTCGTTACAGTCGCTGTATTTGTTGTGTATGAATTTGTACCCACAGTTACAGTAGCAGTAAGACTTGTAGGGGTTATGCCACATGTAGGGAATAATTGCAATGTATTTGTAGAGGTAGTAATAGTTGCAGGAGCTGGGGCATTTAAGTAACGCCAAGTATTGCCAGCTCCTAAATTCCATGTATAACCAGTAACACCAGAAGTACTGTAAACGTTTGTAACAGCTAAGTTAACAGGGTTTGCTTTACCACATATAACACTAATAGGACTTGTAATAGTGAAAGAAGCAAGGGGTGGAGTTTCTACAATTCTTATCTTCCTTATTCTTACAGTTTTAGTACCTCCGTTATCAGCAGGAAAAGCAGTTATAGTTAAAGTAGGTTGGGCACCCAATTCTGGAAATATTAATTGAAACTCCTGAAATGCATCAGAAGATAATTGAACTGCGGCAGGATTGCCACCTGTACTTACTGTAAGATTATCCGGGCCAGTACAGGCTGTACCTCCCCCGCCGCCATAATTATTAACATCAGCCCTAAAATACGGCCCTGTTGAAAATCCTACTGTATTTTCAACAGCCGCCGCTGTTACATAAATTGTATAGCCATAACCTGCTTTGAAATTATAAGCGATTCTATAAGTAGCTCCTTTTTTTACTGAACCAGTAGTTTAAAATACAGTTTGCATTTGTACTGACGAATCAGCCGTATTATAAAACGGTTGCCCAAACAAGGTTTGATGTTCAATTGTCCCCGATGTAGAACCTATTGTTGCTGGAACATTAGTGGCATTCACAAATAATTTACATGGAGGATTAGAAGGATTCCAAGCACGATAATCAATTGTAACATTTTGTGAAAATGCTGCTAAATTTAATAACAGCAAACAAAAGACTATAAAATGTTTCATGTGTTAAATTTATTTTTTATGAATAATTTATTTATCTTTTTCTAGATGAACTTGCAATCCAAAGCCAAACTGAATTGTGCCATTGCTGCCGTTGATTCCAGAAAATTTATAAGTAGAATAAGTAATAAGAAATTCCAAACCAACACTCGAATTAAAGTAAGCTACAGGCCCAGCGGAAAAAGTAAAAGAGTTCTTGGAAGTTTTATCATAGTTGCCTCCTTCAAAGCCATATTGATAGGCAGCTTCTGTTAATAGATTTACTGTTCTTTCTTTTGACAAAAGATAATATCGGATAAATGGCCCAATGTTAAAATCGGTATAAGAAAGATAAAATGTTGTATTAGCATCTTTGCTACCCGATTTGTCAATGCCAACCTTTAAACCTATAGCTAATTTATCAGCTACAAAATATCCAATATTTGGTTTTATCTGTAGGTTATACGCTGTATGTGGGGCACCGTAATTTTGACTGTTATAATTTGTACGGGAGTAGCTTATGTTTCCCCCAATCATCCAGTTGTTTTTATTGATTTGACTATCTGCATATAAGCTGTAAAAAGTAAGGCAAAGAAAAAAGAAAAGTATTTTTTGCATATCGGTAATTTTTATTGATTTGGGAGATAGTTTATATATAGAAGGAGGGCTTACATCTGTGAAGTATTGTTCAATTTTTGTTTTCATAAATATAGTTTGAGTGGTCCTGCTTAATAAGTATTAAAAAAGTATTATGCTGTAACCTTCAGTCCCTTTTTCATTTAAACTATACTACAAGTAGGCAATACTTGAAGTTAACATAAACATCACTTGGAAATATTGAAATGGTGTAAGTGTCAAAAACGGGTTGCATACAACACAATGAATATACGCAACTAATTCGTATTTTCTAATTTAACAGTAAGCCATATGCGCATTTTGTACGTGACTGCCTGCTGGCAGGTTACCATTCCCTTCAATCCAACCCTCCAATTCCTTAGCCATCTCAGTATAAATAATTAGTCACTGGCGTTAGTTAAGCTTTACCCAACTATAAGAAGGGCTTTACCCATCTATAAATGAAAGTTTACCCGTAATAATGTGTGGAGATGCCGGGTAAATACTTAGTTTACCCGTAACAAGTTCTGTAATTGACCATTTCGGGTGCGGGAGTTACCGGCATCTTGCTATGTTGTATTGGTTACTGTTCATGGCCTGGTAAAAAGATGGTATAAATATGCTGACGGGACAACATAAGTAAAACCGGGTGAAAATATTATTATTGTCGCATAGACAGGATGTATTGTCTGCTGTTTTAATTACCCATATTCCATCTTACTAATAATAATTTCCGTCTGCATCCAATATCCACCATTATTAATTTGGTAAATCTTTTATTTAAATCTTATGGCTGACCGGTTATTACCGGTAAGTGCAGCCTCCCTTATCTTTGCCAAATAACGATTGTAAGTATGAATATTGAGTTCAACAAAAATGAAGATGTTTTAAAGTTGTCTCTTGGAGAAATGCGGGGCCGGCTGGAAAAGATTTATGAAGGAGGCGGGAAAAAATCTATCGAAAAACAAAAGGAAAAAAATAAACTCACTGCCAGGGAAAGAATAAATTATTTAAGGGATGCTGATAAACCTTTTATTGAAATTGGCGCATTTGCAGGATATGAAATGTATGCAGAGGTGGGAGGTTGTCCTGCGGGTGGCACAGTAGCCGGGGTTGGTTATATAAGTGGCAGACAATGTATCATTGTGGCTAACGACCAAACTGTTAAAGCTGGTGCATGGTTTCCAATTACAGGAAAAAAGAATCTGAGGTTACAGGAAATAGCCATGGAAAATCATCTGCCCATTATTTACCTCGTAGATAGTGCCGGTGTATTTCTTCCCATGCAGGATGAAATTTTTCCCGATAAAGAACATTTTGGAAGAATCTTTCGCAACAATGCAAGGATGAGTGCTATGGGTATTACTCAAATTGCTGCTGTAATGGGAGCATGTGTGGCAGGAGGCGCTTACCTGCCTATTATGAGCGATGAAACTTTAATGGTGGAAGGTAATGGTTCTATCTATTTGGCGGGTCCTTACCTTGTTAAAGCAGCTATTGGAGAAGATGTGGATACAGAAACATTAGGCGGTGCCGTAACGCATACTGAAATATCCGGTATTGCTGATTATAAATTTAAGACGGAGCAGGAATGTATGGACCATATTAAAAAAATGATGGGCATGCTGGGAGAAAGATCAATGGCAGGGTTTGACAGGATTAAACCGATTGCTCCTAAAAAAAATCCTCAAGAACTATATGGTATTTTCCCCAATGATGGCAAGCCTTATGATATGCTGGAAGTAGTTGAACGGTTAGTTGATGATTCTGAATTTGAACAGTTTAAAGAAGATTATGGAAAAACAATTATCTGCGGTTATGGAAGAATAGATGGTTGGGCGGTGGGTATTGTAGCCAATCAGCGCAAGATTGTAAAAAGTAAAAAAGGGGAGATGCAGCTGGGGGGAGTTATTTATAATGACAGTGCTGATAAGGCAGCCCGTTTTATTATGAACTGTAATCAAAAGAAAATTCCCCTGGTTTTTTTACAGGATGTAACCGGTTTTATGGTTGGTTCAAGAAGTGAGCAGGCAGGAATTATAAAAGACGGCGCTAAAATGGTAAATGCGGTAGCTAACTCCGTGGTTCCAAAAATTACCATCATCATTGGTAACTCTTATGGGGCGGGTAATTATGCCATGTGCGGAAAAGCCTACGATCCAAGATTTATCTATGCGTGGCCTACTGCTAAAATTGCTGTAATGGGTGGCGACCAGGCAGCCAAAACTTTATTGCAAATACAGGTAGCGGCAATGAAAGCCAAAGGCAAAGAAGTATCTGCCGAAGATGAAAAAATATTGTTAGATGAAATTAAGGGAAGATATGAAAGGCAAACATCTCCTTATTATGCAGCAGCAAGACTTTGGGTAGATGCCATCATTGATCCTGCAGAAACAAGAAATGTTATTTCAGAAGCTATAAATGCGGCTAATCATAATCCGGAATTACCTGAATTTAAAACGGGAGTGTTCCAGGTGTAGTGGCTGATAAAAATTATTCAATCATCATATCTGCCAATATAAGCAATTCATTTTTCTTGTATTCATTCTTTACATCATCAAAGCATTTGGAAAATTCTTCCAGTAAAAGCTTAATGATGCGTTTGGTATTCATTGGTTTGAAATAAGCAGGAGTAACAGGTACTGAAATTCTTTTGAAATATATCTCTACATCTTTTTGTGTATAAATCTGCCCGCTTAAGGGATCAATATAGAAAAGAATTTTCTCAGCAGGATTAGCCGGTAATTCGTCAAAGAATGTATCTGTTTCAAAATATCCTAAAATAAATTGCCTGGGGATATTGATGATTCTTACAGGAATATCCAGCATTTCGCAAAGGGAAAGATACAGGATACCATTGGCTAACGAATTTCCCTTTTTGTTTTCAACAGCTTTGTGAATTAAAAAATCGTCAGAATGTGAGTAGGAAATTTCACTTCCTTTCTGTTTGTAATAATTGTATAAAATATTATTCACCACATTTACCTGCTCCAGCGGGGTAAGATAATTATTTAACTCCAGCCATACATTGCGGCGTATTTTTTCCAGTTCCTGGTAAATGCCGGTAATATTTAAGTCGGGGTATTGGTATTTGGAAACGAGTAAGGCGCCATGAAATAAATCGGGGTCATCCTGTTTACACCATTCGGTGAACTCAGCCTGTAAATCCTGGAAATGGAGGCGGTGAATCAGGAGTTCAATTCTTTCCTGTACTTCTTCATCGGGAGTATTTTCCCAGAGATCTTCCAGGTTGGGAATAATGGCTTTTCCGAAAGACACAATCTTTTCGCAAACCGTAATATACACTTCATCATCCGGGTCATCAATGAGATGAAGCAGGGCTGAGATTTCTGTAGTTTCTTTCATGTGGGTTCTTTGATTATAAGACAACGCTAATATTAATTCAATATTCAAAATAGTTTTAAATATTTCTTAAAATAGTTTTCCACAAATCCACAAGTATCGTCAATAGTAAGTGCTGAATTGTGATTGCAAAATAAAAACGGTTGCATCCAAATGCAACCGTTTCAAATTCTATTCAATAGAAAAATTTATTTCTTCTTCGCTGCTTTCTTTTTTGGTGCAGCCGATTTTTTTGGTGCTGCTGTTTTCTTTGCTGCTGCTTTTGTTTTCTTTGCAAAAGCATTGGGCACCTGTATTTCAATAATTTTTTTTATATCTTCTAATGGAACAACAGCTAAATCATCAGCAGTATATTTACTTCCATCCGCTTTTTGTCCAACCTTCAATATCTTTTTCTGGAATTTAATAACCGGTCCCCACCTGGCATTCTCAATAGAAATTTTTTCTTCCGGCCATTGCTGAATATAACGGTTGCCTTCTTTCACCACTTTAGCATCAATCAGTTCTTTTATATCTGCTTTGGTCAGTGCATCAAAATCATAACGCCGCGGAACATTGATAAACATATTGTTCCATTTGATGTAAGGACCAAACCTTCCTTTGCCTTTTGTTACCGGTTTATCTTCATACATAGCAACAGGAGCGTCCGCCTGCTGTTTCTCTGTAATTAATTGTATGGCACGATCTAAATCTACTTCCAGCGGTTCTTCGCCTCTTGGAATAGAAATAAAATCTTCACCCCATTTTACATAAGGGCCAAAGCGGCCAATATTTACAGCTACTTCTTTGCCTTCGTATTCACCAATGGTTAATGGGAGTTTAAACAGTTCCAGTGCTTCTTCCAGTGTAATGGTTTCAATACTCTGGTTTTGTTTCAGTTTGGCATAACGTGGTTTTTCTTCATCTTCCTGTTTGCCTATCTGCACCATCGGGCCATAACGTCCCATTCTTGCAATAATAGGTTTAGCTGTTTCAGGGTCATTACCTAACTCTCTTTCGCCACTTTCCCTTTGTGCATTTTCAATAGTATTATCAACATCTTTTTTGAAAGGAAGATAAAAATCATCAATCATCTTATTCCATTTCATCTTTCCTTCCGCCACTTCATCAAACTCTTCTTCAATCCTGGCGGTGAAGCCGTAATCCATGATGTCATCAAAATACTTTTTCAGAAAATCTGTTACCACCAGTCCCAAATCACTCGGAAAGAGTTTTGATTTTTCCGCACCGGTATTTTCAGTTTCCGTTAAAGAACTTATTTTATCATTCTTTAATTGTAATATTCTGTATTCACGTTTTACACCATCCCTGTCTTTCTTTTCTACATAACCTCTTTTTAAAATAGTGGAAATAGTAGGAGCGTAGGTAGAAGGACGACCAATACCCAACTCTTCTAATTTCTTCACCAGGGAAGCTTCAGTATATCTTGGTAATGGACGGCTGAATCTTTCAACAGCCTTCATCTCATTAAAAGGTAATTGCATACCAACTGTTAAAGGAGGTAACATACCTTCCTGGTCTTCTTCAAATTCTTCCTCATCATCCCTGTCTTCCCGGTATACTTTTAAAAAGCCATCAAATTTTAATACTTCGCCCTGGGCTGTTAACTCTTCGTTATTGGTGGAGATATTTATTTTGGCAATTGTTTTTTCCGTTTCTGCATCCGCCATCTGGCAGGCCATGGTACGTTTCCATATTAATTCATAGAGCCGTTTACAATCGGCATCTTCCACCGTTGTATTTTCCATATAAGTGGGGCGGATAGCTTCGTGTGCTTCCTGCGCACTTTCATTTTTGGTTTTATACTTGCGGAACTGGTGATACTTTTCACCATACATATTTCTAATAGTGTTGGTAATATCACCCAATGCAGTATTACTCAGGTTAACACTATCTGTACGCATATATGTTATCTTACCGCTTTCGTATAATCTTTGCGCCAGCAACATAGTACGGCTAACACCATAACCTACTTTCCGGCTTGCTTCCTGTTGCAGTGTAGAAGTAGTAAATGGGGGAGCGGGGGATTTTTTACCAGGTTTTACCTGTATATCTGCTACTTTATAGTTAGCGCCTTTACAACTGTTCAAAAAACTTTCTGCATCTTCTGCAGTAGTTTGTTTTTTTCCTTCGGCACTAAACGTAACTAATTTATCTGTTACATCTTTGGCAGTAAATAACGCTTCAATTTTAAAATGACTGGTGGCATTAAACGCATTTATCTCTCTTTCTCTTTCTGCAATCAAACGTACCGCTACACTTTGTACACGTCCGGCACTGAGGTTGCTGCCCATACTCATCTTGCGCCATAATACAGGACTTAACTCAAAGCCAACGATTCTATCCAAAACACGACGGGCCTGCTGTGCCATTACCAAATTCATATCCAGCAAACGCGGATTTTGTACAGCAGCCTGAATTGCCGGTTTGGTGATTTCATGAAATACAATTCGCTTGGTTGTTTTTGGATCAAGACCCAGCACTTCACATAAATGCCAGCTGATGGCTTCCCCTTCACGGTCCTCATCCGTTGCCAGCCAAACTTCATCGCTTTTTTTGGCGATGCTTTTTAATTCCTTAACTACTCTTTCTTTATCAGCAGGCACTATATACCTTGGGGTATATTTATTTTCTACATCAATACCCATTTCCGCTTTTTCAAGGTCACGGATATGCCCGTAGCAACTCTTTACTTCAAAATCTTTTCCAAGGATTTTTTCAATGGTTTTTGCTTTTGCCGGTGACTCAACTATTAATAAATTTTTAGCCATTTAACAGGTAAAGTTTTTTGGTTTTCAACGGTTTGGAACTTGTTTGTCCGATTGTTTTACACGGCTCATCCATCCGATAATCCGGTGCAATATTATAAAAACAACGGCAAATACAAGTTTATTTCAACAGGAAGCCATTTATTAACGAATTAAATGATCCTGTTTTAAAGTCTGATTTTTTATATCACCAGCAGCGAAATTTCTATTAACAACTGTTACTATGCCAGGTTCAAATTCCTGGTTTCTGCGGAGCAAATAATTCTTAATGAGTTGTTGAAAAGAAAATACAAACAGGTAAAGTTTATTAGTTATATTTAAAATGTTTTTTACAGAAACCAAAAAAAACATCCTGCCGTCTCAGGTTTATTAATTCCCTGAATTTAGCTATCCTTTAAAGAATTGCACCTAATCAATGCTGTACTTATACAAATAATGTATAAGTATGTTTTTATTAACAAAACCAACTACTGCTTTATGTTTTCACAACCATTAGCTAAATCAGCTTTATTAATGCTGGTAATTGTACTTGTGTCAGTTTGTTCCTGGGAATATTTCTGGCGCAGCAAAGGATATCATCTTGCCTATAATGATGATGAAGCTCTTTGGGCTAAAAACAGGGCCATGGCTGATCAGCCACAGGAAAAAGCTACTGTTTTTATTGGCTCATCACGAATCAAATTTGATTTAGACATTCCCACCTGGGAAAAAACAACCGGAGATAAGGTAGTGCAACTTGCTTTGCATGGGTCCTGTCCCAGGCTTGCTTTGGATAACCTGGCGGATGACGAAAATTTTAAAGGCAAGCTGATCATTGATGTAACGGAGGGGTTGTTTTTCAGGGTGCGGGAAGATGAGGGCATGAGTAAAAGAGTAAAATATTTAAAAGAAGCGACCCCTGCACAAAAGTTCAGCGCCAAACTTGGGTTTGGGCTGGAATCACAATTACTTTTTTTGGATAAGGATCTTTTTTCATTAAATGCTATGCTGACTGACTTGCGGATACCTGACCGGAAAGGAGTAAGGGGTGATGTGATTTTTCCTCCCAAGTTCGCTTATGTAAATTTTGAACGCCAGGAAATAATGACTGATGAGTTTGCAAAAGATACTTCTATGCAAAGATGGCAAACAAATATCTGGTCAATGTTTGGTGCTCTTTCAAAAGATCATGGTGTGGGTGGTGATACGCTGCAAAAAATATTTACCGAAGTGCAAACTTCGGTTGCCAAAATAAAAGCAAGAGGTGGTAAAGTAATTTTTGTACGAACTCCCTCCAGCGGAGGTTACTGGGCTAATGAACCGATACAGTTTCCAAGAGCAGCGTATTGGGATAAATTATTATCCATCACCGGCTGTACAGGTATTCATTTTAAAGATTGGCCGGGATTGAAAGATTTTAATTGTCCCGAATGGTCGCATCTTTCACAACCCGATGCTGTTCTTTATACTAAAGAATTAATAAAAATACTGGAGCAGCAAAACTGGTTTGCAAAAACGAATTAATCTAACTCAATTTAATAACCACCAATTACTGAATCATGGTTTTCAACTCATTTACCTTTATTGTTTTTTTTATCATCATTCTTATCCTGCATAATCTTCCTTTTAGCTGGAAAACAAAAAAAATAAACCTCTTATTAGCCAGTTATATTTTTTATGCAGCCTGGAACCCGCCCTTTATTTTATTATTATGGCTATCTACCGTGGTGGATTTTTTTGTAGGCCGTGCATTGTTTACACAAACCAATATTCATAAAAAAAGAGTGTTACTGGTTATCAGTTTGATTGGTAACCTTGGTATGCTTTGTTTTTTTAAGTACGGCGGATTTTTGCTGGAGAATTTTGTGACGCTGGTAAATACCATCGGATGGAATTTTCACCCGGCTAAACCCAATATTATTTTACCTGCCGGTATTTCGTTCTATACATTCACCACCCTTTGTTATACCATTGATATGTATAAGAAGAAAAGTAAACCCGTAAAATCCATGCTTGACTTTGCTTTGTTTGTTACTTTCTTCCCGCATTTGGTTGCCGGTCCTATTGTTCGTCCGCCACAGCTGGTTCCCCAGTTTGAAACGGAACACAAAGCCAGTCAAAAACAATTACTCGAAGGATTGTTTCTTATTTCGCTGGGTTTGTTTATGAAGGTAGTGCTGGCCGATAGTTTGCTGGCCGCAACGGCCAATGATGTATTTGGTGCTAAAGGTAAATTACCTGCACTGGATGCATGGATGGGTGTGCTGGCATTTTCGGGACAAATATTTTTTGACTTTGCAGGATATTCTACCTGTGCCATAGGAGCTGCATCCTGCCTGGGATTTATATTACCTCAAAACTTTTTATATCCTTATGCAGCCATCGGCTTTTCTGATTTTTGGAGAAGATGGCATATAACATTGTCTGCATGGCTGAGGGATTATTTATACATTCCATTAGGGGGAAACAGGAAAGGTAAAGTAAGAACGTATATCAATTTAATGCTCACGATGCTGCTTGGTGGTTTATGGCATGGAGCCAACTGGACTTTTGTGGTATGGGGAGGTTTGCATGGATTTTATTTATGGGTGGAAAAGGTTATCGCTGATATCAGGAAAGATAAAGTGATGCCCATTGCGGTTACTCCTGCCGGAGAAGTAGGTGTGCTTGGGCCTGTTCCCGAAACATTTAAACCAAAAACCTTCAGAAACTTTTCAATTGCTTTATTCACCTTCTTTCTTATTAATGTTACCTGGGTTTTCTTCAGGGCATCCAATTTTAAAGATGCGTGGGCATTACTAACGTCAATGTTTGGGCTAATGAAAGGGGGAGAACCAATGCTTACTACACTGGCCATTATTAAAGTTTCTGTTATTGTTACAATAATGGTAATTGTACATTGGTTAATGCGTAATACAAGAGCATTGGATGTTGCCGCTAAATTACCATGGTGGGTGGTTGGCATATTCTGGTCCGTTATATTATTGTTGCTGATATGGAGCCAGGAAAGCAGCAGTTCGTTTATTTACTTCCAGTTTTAAAAATAATGACCGGGGGCAGATGTAAGTGATTTTCCGGGTTATAAGATTATTAACATTAATGCTATCAACACAACAGGTAATTTTATTATTTGTTGTAATTGTCCGCATTTGGCGTAGTACTTTGTTTTCTCACAAGGTGTTTTACCTGTATTTGCTTACTCTTTGCTTCGTACCCGCTTCGCCCCTTCTTCGGGTCCGCTTCGGGAATTACCGAAGCCGTCCCGAAGGAGACCCGAAGAAGACCCGAAGAAGACCCGAAGAAAGTGATATTATGTTAAGTGAAGGAGGAAAGACAGACTGGTAATTTGTATTGGCGTAACGACAATTGGATTTGGGGAAGATTACTTGTTTGAAAATCAAGGATTGGTTTTTATGAAATATAAGCCTGGTAGCATAAATTTACTTGTTGTGCGTCATGCAGGGTAACACCGTAACACGAAAAATCATGATCATGGAAAAGCAAAACCAAGACTTAATAAAAAAAGCGTATGCTGCCTTCAACGCAAGAGACATTGATACGGCGCTTTCAACAATGCATCCCGATGTTCAATGGCCAAAGGCATTTGAAGGAGGGTATGTAAGTGGACACAATGAAATTAGAAAATACTGGACAAGACAATGGACGGAAATAAACCCAAAGGTTGAGCCTGTTGGATTTAATGACAGGCATGACGGAACTTT
The DNA here is from genome assembly GCA_050256755.1 of Sphingobacteriales bacterium. GTDB lineage: Bacteria > Bacteroidota > Bacteroidia > Chitinophagales > Chitinophagaceae > AWTP1-9. The sequence goes on from JBLMVP010000312.1 coordinate 14,117, forward strand.
AGAAATTGCTGTTCACCAAACAGTAAAGGACTTACAGGGTAATTTGATGTTTGATGGATCAGTAAAGCACATATACACTTTACAAGACGGCTTGTTGCGGCGAATGGCCATTGAAATTACATAGACATCAAGACTGATGTCTATTTATCCAATGGAGGTTTCTTGTTTAAGATGTTTTTCAGAAGCCTTATGAAAAGCAGCCCTCCATTAATTATTCATTAGCCGTTAACGATATAACAGTGCTAACTGTGTAATACAGGAAATGAGAAAAGGCACAAGTACGCCACACTGTAAAGCTAAGCTGCATACTTGCACCAGGATAGGTAATACATATTGGAAAAGAGAAAAAAATGATAGACATAAAAAGGGGTATCGAATAAATCATGAGTATCCATTAGATGTTCCAATAAAACCATTAGGTTTTTCATATTAAATACAGATTAGTTATATTGAAACCATATTTTAAAATAATAATTGTTTGGATCATATTTTTTTCATCGTGTATTGAGATAGGCGACTTTAAACATTTGGGAAATGGATTCAAATTTGGTTATTTCGAGAATTCCAAGAGTCTTTCTAATGTTTACTATAATGATGTTGGGATAATAAATGGAGTTTGCTACTCTGTAGAATGGAATGCCGATTTCATACTAATGGAATCATATCCATATATAAACGGAAAAATAGAAAAAAATGTGATAAACATTTATCTTTTAAATAAAAAAGAATATATTAAAAATCCATCACAGTTAGAAAGTAAAGCGGTAGTTGGGCCATTAAGTTATATTGCTTTGGATAGTCTAAAAAAAAGATTAAATATTGTTTTCACAGATAAAGAAAAAATAATTATTTCAGATTAGGATTCCCCAACCTGGCTCAAGAATGAGGAGAAAGCAAAGTGAGCAGGCTTCTTGTGCCATTATATAAAATTTGTAACTTGTATTAATGAGCCGTAAGTATAAATTCAATGATAACCAGCAAATATATTTTGTAAGTTTTGCAGTGGTCAACTATTACTATACAGATAAAAAAAGAATGCAGGATTTAATATTGCCGGAACCATTGCTGATAA
>JBLMVP010000313.1:0-8903 GCA_050256755.1 Sphingobacteriales bacterium
GTATTAGCTTCCATTACAAGGTCACCTTCTCCTAATAGTCCATCATGGTTGGTATCAAAGTAAAGCTGTAGGAAATCGGCCGAAGGATCATTGGTATTATCGGTGATAATATCAAAGGCCATCAGCAGGCTGTCGCCACTTACCCTCGAATAACATCTTCCAAAATCAAAATTGTAAAACCCCATGTCTTTACTTCTTAGCCATTCTGTCCGGTTAAGATTGCCATCAATAGAAGCGTTGAGTACAGGCTTTGTTTTTGCCTGGCCAAAGGAAATCAGAGGCAGGCAACAAATCAGAAAAAGTTTAACATCAACTCTTGTAAGATTTATTTTTAGAAGTGAGAAATGAAGGAGTAACTGATGGTGAGGATTGAAAATAAAAGTTACTGAATTAATAAGAACAAAACAATTACCCTTTTGTGGTATGTGCATAAGTATTGATGAAAAGCAGGATATTTACAACCTATGAGTGCTGAAGGCAAATTTCAGATGTTTGAAAATCGGCTCACTAAAGTGTACAAACATTTAAGTAAGCAGGCGAGGAGGCAATCTATCAGTTGCTACCGCATCTATGATAAAGATCTACCCGAGTTTCCGCTGATAATTGATGTATATGATGATAAAATTTATTTAGCCGAATACAGGGCAAAACATAATTTAACGGAAGAAGAATATGATCAATGGTTAAATGAATCATTAAATATCATCAGTAAAGTAACACAGGTGCCCGATGAAAAAATTTACCTGAAAGAAAGAAAAAGAAAAACTGAGCGGACAGACCAGTACCAGAAAACAGGGGAGAAGAAAGATTTTTTTACAGTAGATGAAGGGGGCTTAAAATTTAAAGTCAATTTATCAGACTATTTAGACACTGGTTTATTTCTTGATCACCGTTTAACAAGAGATATGGTTCGTAAAGAATCAGTCAATAAAAAAGTTCTAAATCTTTTTGCTTATACCGGTTCATTTTCTGTTTATGCTGCAGCAGGTGGCGCCACTGAAGTAACAACTGTTGACTTATCCAATACTTATTTAAAATGGGCAGAAGATAATTTTGTACTCAATGGTTTTACAGATAAATCGAAATACCATTTTTTACAGGCAGATGTTTTACAATATCTTGATGAATTAAAAATAAACTCATTTGACATTATTGTAATGGATCCACCAACCTTCAGCAACAGTAAACGCATGAAAGGCTTTTTGGATATACAACAGGATCATGTGGATTTGATTAATAAATGCCTGCTGACACTAAAACCCGAAGGCATCTTATACTTCAGTACTAACTACACAAAGTTTAACCTGGAAAAGGAAAGAATTAACGCTGTTGAAATTAAAGATATAACCAGGGCAACCACACCTTTTGATTTTGAAGGAAAGCTGAGAAGATGGTGTTTTAAAATATTCAAATAACGGGCAGCTAATCCGTTTCAGAATTATTTTTTGGTTCTTTCTTCAAAATCTGTTTGGAAAAAAAAACATTAACTGCAGTGTTATAAACAAAATGCGTAACAATGGGTAATAGCAATCCACCGCTCAGCTGATATAAATATTGAAAGGCTAAACCAAACGGAATAATAAATAATACAGAAGTAGTTCCCTGCGTGGCATGTGAAAAACCAAATACCACAGCGGATGATAATGCACCCAGCCACCAGTTATTATCAAAAGTTTGGTAAAATAAAAGAAATAAAGCCCCCCGATAAATAAATTCTTCCATTGCTGAAGAAATAAGTGTTGTTCCTAACCAGTAAACCTGCTCTTTACTATTACGGGGTAGTATGTATTTCAGGTTATTGTCGTTAAAGGATTCATCTTTCTTCATGCGGATAGAAGAAAGTCCGAGAGCGAGTACAATAAATCCAATAGCAACACCAACTGTTATAAGATTAAAGGTTGAATCAATATCTATATTTATTTTGGAAGCCCTCAAAGCAAAAAAAGCCAGCACGGATAATACGCCCTGCATAATTAAGGATTGCAGGTATAATTTTTCTCTTGGTATATCCAGTTCTTCCACCAGGTGAATTTGTTCCTGGCTTTTGTAACTCATAAATGGAATTACAAATAATACTGCTATGAGGAAAATAAATATCATTTTTTGCTGGCTTCTTTTAAAAATTTTTCGTGCAACAGAATTACCTGTGGAATCATTAATTGCTGTTCGTCATTATAAATAACAAAATCACAAAGCTTCATTTTCATTTCCTCATCTATCTGGTTTTCCATTCTTTTTATTATTTCTTCACGACTTACATTATCTCTTTTCATAACCCTGTTAATACGTAAAACCTGTGGGGTACTTACACCAATAACATAATCCAGTCCTTGCACAGAAGCGCTTTCAAATAATAATGCTGCTTCTTTAATGGTATAAGGTGATTGCTGTTTGTTCGCCCAGTTTATAGAATCAGCAATAGTAACAGGGTGAACCAGGCTGTTCAGTAATTCAATCTTTTCCTTATTTTCAAAAACTATGGAAGCAATATAGTTGCGGTTTAATTCGCCGTTAACATAGCTTTCTTCGCCAAAGTGATGAATGATTTGTTTTTTTAAATCTTCATCTTCATTCATTAATCTTTTTGCAGCATCATCTGCATAATACACAGGTATCCCCAGTGTTTCAAATACCTTGGCTACCGTACTTTTCCCGGAACCAATACCACCCGTTAATCCAATATGAAGCATGTTCTTAAAAAACAAAATCCAAAACCCAATATACAAACCTGGATTTTGGATACTGTAGTTTTAGTTTTAATAATTTTATTTTGCTGTGGCTGCTTTATTTACCTGGTCAGTCCATTCTTTACTGATTGTACTGCGTTCAATTTTAATATAACTGCCCGGACTTACTTCCAGCATTACAGTATTATCTTCGTTTACTTTATTTATTGTTCCATGAATACCAGCAATAGTAACCACCTTATCACCCTTCTGCATTCCTTCCTGGAATTTTTTGGCATCTTTAGCTTTTTTTGCTTGCGGACGAATCATAAATAACCAAAATACCAAAATCATTAACCCCAGAAACACCATTGAAAACATACTGGAATTTGGATTATTAGGATCACCTGCCATCAATAAGAAAACACTGTTTGCTAAATTCATGTTATTTAGTTTTTATTTTTTTGTTTTTTCTACTTTACCTTTTATTTTAAATGGAAGAAATTCAGGGGCTGCATTGGAATGTACGAATACCATCTTTTCTACATCTTCCCCACCTTTTCCCTTGCTGTTAAAAGTTGCTTTTATAACCCCGGTATCACCCGGCAGAATTGGTTTGTCTGGGCGGTCAACCACAGTACAACCGCAACTGGCCCTTGCCATTTGAATAATTAATGGTTTATTACCGGTATTTACAAAACGAAAACCGCGGATGACAGAGTCTCCCTCAGCTATAGTTCCGAAATTGTAAACTGTATCTATTTCTTTAATGGTTGTTTTGGGTACTGTATCCAGGTTGATATCAAGTAATGGATTTGTTTTTACCCGTACTTCGTTTTGCTTATCATTATTATTTTTGCATGCCGCAAACCCAATTAAAACCAGTGCTGCCAAAATACTTTTCATAAGAGAATAAACTTTTTAAGTTGTCAAAATTAGGTAAATACTTATTTCACTTTATGCGATATTTTGTGAATTTTATTTTCTGCCAGCAAATCTTTGTGAATACTGTCCAAAATACCATTGACAAACTGACCGCTCTGTTGTGTACTGTATTCTTTAGCCAAATCTATATATTCATTAATAGTTACCTTGGTTGGTATGGTTTCAAAATACATGAACTCGCAAATACCCATTTTCATCAAAATCATATCGAGTACAGCTGTACGCTCCGGATCCCAGTTCTGTAATTTTGGCTTGATGAGTTCCATACAGTATTCATCCTTTTCCATAGCCGACTCCAGTAACTTTTTGGCAAACTGCCATTTTTCTGCACTCAAAAATTCCTGGAAATTATAGTTTTTAGGTTTGGCAAGGTAATTCAGCATCAACAGGTTTATCATTTCCGCATCGTCCTCCCAATGAATAAAGGATTCCTCAATCATCGCAATAAAGTCTTCATTGGGAAGCATTAAATCAGTGAAGATAAACTCAAGTATTTCCTTTTCCTGTTTTTTATCTCTTTCCTCCATCAATATGTATTGTTTGTACTCAGGAGTTTCAACCAGTTGCAGGTAAATCTTCCTTATCCACTCTTCATCAATTAAAAAATGAGGTTTATCTATAGCTACCGCTTTTTTGTAGGATTCGCTTTCCAGAATAGTCCATAAAACAGTATTACCTGCAAGCCTGGTATTTATTTTTAAGTCTTCTGCAGTAGGTAAATGTTTGGATGCTTTTTGTTTGGCATCTTTTTCTGCATAACGGGCAACTTCGGTAATAAAATATATAAGGGAAACAAAAAGCTGGCGGCTCTGGTCAAGATGTTTTTCTAAAACCTTTGTAGCCTGTGCCGGTGTAAGCGAGTTTTCTGCTGAATCAACTGTATAGAGCGTCTGCATCACTTTTACCCGGATATTTCTTCTACTAATCATTTGGTAAGAACTTTTGAGGCGGCGAAGATAGGGAATTAGGTTTTAAGTTCTTAGTTCTGAATATTTAGTTCAACGAGCAATTGGCAATAGAAGTTAAGCAAAGCATTTAAACCTTCTGACTCGAAATGAACAAGAACCCGGTAGCCGACAACGGAAATTTTGACACTCTGACCCGAACATTTTTACAGTTATTGACCATTCACATCCGATACTTCGGGTAATCATTCACAATATTCTGATATTTTTTCATGAAAAAATCTTTTGGTACAATATTCGAGTACCTTTGCCAGCCCAAATATTTTGGGCTCAAATTCTTCAATCAATTAATAAAAAAACCATAAACTATGGCAAAGAAAGTAAATGTGACGCCCTTACATGACAGGGTAATTGTAAAACCAGCCGCTGCCGAAGAAAAAACAGCCGGCGGTATTATCATCCCCGACACAGCAAAAGAAAAGCCTCAACGTGGCATTGTGATTGCTGCGGGTCCCGGTAAAAAAGACGAACCAATGAGTGTTAAAAACGGAGACACAGTATTGTATGGCAAATATGCCGGTACAGAAATCTCTATTGAAGGTGAGGATTTACTTATCATGAGAGAAAGCGATATCCTCGCAATCATTTAATTTGGAAATTTGGAGATATGCTGATTAAAATTCTCCTTATTCCCATTAATTAATTTCCAAATCAATCAATTTTCAAATCTTCAAATTAAAATACTATGGCAAAGCAAATCTTCTTCGACATTGAAGCAAGAAATAGAATGAAAAAAGGCGTTGACACATTGGCCAACGCTGTTAAAGTTACATTAGGACCTAAAGGACGTAATGTAGTAATAGAGAAAAAATTCGGCGCACCACAGGTAACTAAAGATGGTGTTACTGTTGCAAAAGAAATTGAACTGGAAGACGCTATTGAGAACATGGGCGCACAAATGGTGAAAGAAGTGGCTTCTAAAACAGCAGATATTGCAGGTGATGGAACTACTACTGCCACTGTGTTGGCTCAATCAATCATCAGCGAAGGATTGAAAATGGTAGCTGCAGGTGCAAATCCGATGGATTTAAAACGTGGTATTGATAAAGCAGTAAGCTTAGTTGTTGAAAACCTGAAAGCACAAAGCCAAACTGTTGGTAACGACAGTAAAAAAATTCAGCAGGTTGCTACTATCTCTGCTAATAACGATGAAACTATCGGTAAATTAATTGCAGAAGCTTTTGCTAAAGTTGGTAAAGAAGGTGTGATAACTGTAGAAGAAGCAAAAGGTACTGACACTACTGTTGATGTAGTAGAAGGTATGCAATTTGACCGCGGTTACATTTCTCCATATTTCGTACCTAACAGCGAAAAGATGGAAGCTGAATTGCAGAACCCGTATATTCTTATTTATGATAAGAAGATTTCTGCAATGAAAGACATTCTTCATATACTGGAGAAAGTTGCTCAAAGCGGCCGGCCTTTATTAATTATTGCTGAAGATTTAGAAGGTGAAGCATTAGCAACATTAGTGGTAAATAAATTACGTGGTACTATTAAAGTGGCAGCTGTTAAAGCTCCTGGCTTTGGCGACCGTCGTAAAGAAATGCTGACTGATATAGCTATTCTTACTGCCGGTACAGTCATCAGCGAAGAATTAGGTCACAAATTAGAAGGTGCCGATTTAGCTTCATTAGGACAGGCAGCTTCCGTTACTATTGATAAAGACAATACAACCATAGTTGGTGGTAAAGGAAAGAAAACAGAAATCGTTGCCCGCGTTAACCAAATAAAAGCACAGGTTGAAAACACTACCAGTGATTACGACAAAGAAAAATTACAGGAACGTCTGGCTAAGTTAGCAGGTGGTGTTGCTGTATTGTACATTGGTGCAGCTACTGAAATGGAAATGAAAGAAAAGAAAGATCGTGTAGATGATGCTTTACATGCAACAAGAGCAGCTGTGGAAGAAGGTATTGTTCCCGGTGGTGGTGTGGCTTATATCCGTGCAATTGATGCACTGGAAGCAAAGGTTCGCGGTCAGATTGCTGATGAGCAAACAGGTATGCAAATTGTTCGTCGTGCATTGGAAGAACCATTACGCATCTTAACTGCCAATGCCGGTATTGATGGCTCTATTGTTGTTCAAAAAGTGAAAGAAGGAAAAGGTGATTATGGTTTCAATGCAAGAACTGAAGTTTATGAAAACCTTTTCAAGGCTGGTGTTATCGACCCAACAAAGGTTAGCCGTGTAGCACTGGAAAATGCTGCTTCAATTGCCGGTATGTTGTTAACTACAGAAGCAGTAGTTGCAGACAAACCAAAGCCTGAAGCTGCTCCTGCTCCGGGTGGTCACCCAGGCATGGGCGGAATGGATTACTAAGCCCCTAACTCCTAAATGGGAGTATAATAAAATTGAATCCCGTTTGTGAATACAGACGGGATTTTTTATTTCGTTTAATTCAGTAATTTGAAAAAACTTATAATGCATGAGAAAGTTTGTCTTACTCTCCAAAGTATTCATCTGCTCCTTTCAATTTGTATTTGCACAATCATCCTCCAAAGAAATAACAGATAAGGTTGGACAGTTTGATTTAGATGGATTGGTCTACAAGAAACAATAACAAAACCTGGTTTATTAAATAATTCAAACCTCATAGTCCTTTAAACTATGGGGATTTTTCTTTTTATAAGCCCTTCCAAAACCCGCTGAATCGGTGTACCTTTGCGGCTCGAAAAAATAAGCATCAACTATGATTAGTGTAAGGGATTTGAAATTAGCCTATGGTAAAAGAGTTTTGTTTGAGGAAGTTAACCTCAACTTTACCAAGGGCAATTGCTATGGGGTGATAGGAGCAAACGGAGCCGGAAAGAGTACCTTTCTTAAAATATTAAGTGGCGAAATTGAGGCCAATAAAGGAACGGTGGAAATTACTCCCGGCGAACGCATGGCTGTGTTGAAACAAAATCAATTTGAATTTGACGAGCATACTGTTTTAAATACGGTAATGATGGGCCATACCAAAATGTGGCAGGTAATGAAAGAAAGAGAAGCTATTTACGCATTAGCTGAGTTTACAGAAGAAGATGGAATGAAAGCCGGTGAACTGGAACATGAATTTGGCGAAATGGGTGGTTATACCGCAGAAAGTGATGCGGCAACTTTTTTAAGTGAATTAGGCATTAAAGATGAATATCATTCTACTTTAATGAAAGATATGCCCAGCAATATGAAAGTTCGTGTGTTGCTGGCGCAGGCATTATTTGGTAATCCTGATATTTTGTTATTAGATGAGCCTACCAACGGATTGGATATTGAAACCATCAGCTGGTTAGAAAACTTTTTAGCTGATTACGAAAACATAGTTTTAGTGGTAAGCCACGATCGTCACTTTCTTGATGCAGTGTGTACACATGTTGCTGATGTGGACAGACAAAAAATTAAAATCTTTACTGGTAATTATACATTCTGGTACGAGTCATCTCAATTGATGGCAAGACAGTTGGGAGATAAGAACAAAAAGACTGAGGATAAACGCCAGGCATTAATTGATTTCATCGCCCGATTCAGTGCGAATGCTTCAAAAAGTAAACAAGCTACATCAAGAAAGAAAGCTTTGGAAAAATTAACTATTGAGGAAATTGAGCCAAGTTATCGTAAATATCCGGGCATTATTTTTCAGCCTTTACGTGAAGTGGGTAACCAAATTTTAAATGTAGAAAAACTAAGTAAATCAGTTGACGGACGTGTATTGTTTAAAGATGCTACGTTCACCATTAATAAAGGAGATAAAATTGCTGTTCTCAGCCGTGATCCTTTAGCTGTTTCTACATTCTTTGATATCATTAATGGAAAACAGGAAGCAGATGACGGTAAATACGAATGGGGAACTACAGTAACAAAAGCTTATTTACCTATAGAAAATGCAGATTTTTTTAAAGAAGGGTTGAACCTGATTGACTGGTTACGTCAATATGTTCCGCCGCATGTAACCGATGCAGATGAGCCATTCCTTCGCGGATTTTTAGGTAAGATGTTATTTAGTGGCGATGATATTATGAAGAAAACAAACGTACTCAGTGGGGGAGAGAAGGTTCGTTGTATGATTAGCCGTATGATGCTGCAAAACCCCAACTGTATTATACTCGATCAGCCAACCAATCACCTTGATTTAGAAAGTATCCAAAGCTTTAACGAACAATGCACCAATTACACTGGAATAGTTTTGCTAACAAGTCATGACCATACCTTTATGCAAACTGTTGCCAATCGTATCATTGAATTAACTCCAAAAGGTATTATTGATCGTCTTACAACATTTGACGATTACCTGGGAGATGAAAGAGTAAAAGGACTGAAAGAAGATATGTATTAATCAATGGATAC
>JBLMVP010000314.1:0-3588 GCA_050256755.1 Sphingobacteriales bacterium
ATCATGGAGTACCAGGGAGACATATTAAAAAAAGCGATGCTACGGGATGCCATTGTTTACAGAAAGAAAATTGTTGCGAAGTAGCTTCACCTGCACATGATTTTTGCTACCGTCACCAGTGTTTTACTACAACCAGCTTGATTACAGAAAAATTAAATATCCCTGCCAATAAATTCAGCATATCTTTTCAATCAAGATTAGGAAAAGGCTGGCTGGAACCTTTTACAGATATACGTTTGGAAGAAATGCCCAAAGAAGGGATTAAAAAACTTTTAATCATTTGCCCGGCTTTTGTCAGTGATTGTCTTGAAACTTTAGAAGAAATTGCAGAAAGAGGAAAGGAATCATTTATACATGCGGGTGGGGAAGAGTACACGATGATTCCCTGTTTGAATGTGCATCCGTTGTGGGTTGCTTCTGTTGCAAAATGGATTAAAGAATATGCCGAAGGAAATCAGCAAATGGTATTAGCTTAGCACTGTTATGTATCTCTATATAAAAGCTCTCCATATTATTTTTGTTGTTACATGGTTTGCCGGGTTATTTTATTTTCCCCGCCTGTTTATTTATAATACAGAAGCAAACGATAAACCGGCAGCAGCAAAAGAAGCCTTGCAGCAACAATTTGCTATTATGATGAAACTGTTATGGTATGGCATTACCTGGCCATCTGCTATTCTTACTTTGATTTTTGGCATACTTGTAATGTTTAATGGCGGTTGGAATAAAATTGTTTTTGAACCGGAAGGAAAATGGTTATTGCTTAAATTGGTTTTTGTGGTATTACTGTATGTTTATCACTTAACTCTTCATAAAATTTTTAAAGAACAACGCAACGGTGTGTTTAAATACAGTTCACAGCAACTCCGTATTTGGAATGAAGTAGCAACCATTTTTTTAATTGCTATAGTAATGCTGGCCACTGTAAAGCAAAGTATAAGCTTTGTATGGGGATTGGTTGGATTGGTGATGTTTATCGCACTGCTTATGAGTGCGATTAGGGTTTACAAAATTGTAAGAAATCGTAAATCGTGAGTCATCAAACTTAAGTGTATACTTAAATATATTAACGATTCTCGGCTGCCGGCTCACGGCTCAAATTGCTTTACTAAACAGTGGCTTTCCTGTTTCTGCCCGGTTACGCAGCAGGTGTAAATCAAATGCACTGCAAATATTGCGGATAAAATGTCGCCCCAATTCGGTTACCGTTAATCGTTCCTCATTCCATTCAACCAAATCATCTTCTTCCATTTTTTTCAATTCAGGAAAACTGTATTCTTTTAATGTAGGTAAATGTTCAGGCAGAAAAATGGTTTTGCCCTGACAGCTTATATCCAGTATATATTTCCGGAATGCAACATCTTCTTCAGTTAAAAGATAACCACGAAAAACAGCCAGCTCGTTTTTATTAATGGCTGCATAATAATCGTGTATTGTTTTTTCATTTTGACCGAAAGCAATACCGGCATCGCTAATGCTTGATACACCCAGTCCTAATATCATAGCTGTACGTTGCGTAGTGTAACCCATAAAATTACGATGAAGCCATCCATGTTGCCAAGCCTTGTATAAATCATCCGTAGGTAAAGCAAAATGGTCCATCCCAATATCATGATAGCCATGCTCTGTAAAAAGTTGTTTGCCCAACTGGTACAATTGCATCTTTTCTTCTGTTGAAGGCAAATCATTTTCATCAAACAAACGCTGGCCGCGGCTTGTCCAGGGCACATGCGCATAACTGTAAAAGGCAATACGGTCGGGTTTCATTTCAATAGATTGCAAAACGGTTTTTCTCATACGTTCCAAATTCTGTAGAGGCAAACCATAAATGAGGTCGAAGTTGACAGATTTGTAACCGATTTCTCTGGCTATATCCGTAGCCCTCTGCACATTCTCTATTGGCTGAATCCTGTTGATGATGCGTTGCACTTCGGGGTCATTATCCTGTACACCAAAACTAACTCTGCGAAAGCCAAGATTATACAATGCCTGTAAATGTTCACGGGTAGTATTATTGGGATGACCTTCAACACTGAATTCTTTGTTAGGATGAATAATTGAATTTTTAAAAATAGCCTTCAATAATCTTGTCAGGTTATAAGGAGAGAAAAAGGTTGGCGTACCACCTCCTAAATGAAGTTCTCTAATTATTGGTGGTTCTTTCATCAGCTTTCTGTATAAACTCCATTCTTTAATGATTGTCTGGAGGTATTCTTCTTCTACCGAATGATTGGTAGTTATCTTTTTGTTACACCCACAATAAGTGCATAATGATTCACAAAACGGAAGGTGTATATACAGGCTGATACCATCTTTGTGATTGTATTTATCAAATTGATGCTGAAATACGGTTACCCATTGTTGTTTATCTATTCTGTCATTCCAAAAAGGAACGGTGGGGTAACTGGTATACCTCGGTACCGGAACATTATATTTGTTCAATAAAATAGTTGGTATCTGCATAAACATATACTGCGAAAATATTCGCCCTATCCAGTATTCTGGCTGATTTTTATACTTAACCGGATTGACTTTCGTCAGAATGATAGCGACTTGTCATAGTATTGTCAGGATTAGTCTTTCCAAAATCGTAACCCAATTTTCTTTTCTCGTAACTCAGCATAAAAAATATTAAGGCAGCTTTGCGGCTCAATCATTAAATACTATTTATGAAGAAGATTTTAATTGTGGCTGCACTATTCATTATGCTCATCACTACTGTAAAAGCTCAGGACCGTTTTTTCGCAAGAACATATAATACCAATGTACTACCAAAGGGCCGTATTGATTTGGAATTATGGCATACTTCAAGGTTTGGACATAAAGGACAGTTTTATCATGCCCAGGACCAAAGAATGGAATTTGAAATGGGGCTTGGAAAAAATTTGCAAACTGCTTTTTATTTTAACCGCTATCAAAAAAGATTTAACGAAGGGACAGATGGAACCACTACTTCCAGTGAAATTGGTTTCAGCAATGAATGGAAATGGAAATTAAGTGATCCTTCTACCAATAAACTTGGATTGGCTTTATATGGCGAATGGGGAATTAAGGGGGGTGATGAAGTTGAACTGGAATCCAAAATAATTTTAGATAAATATATTGGTAAAAGTTTATTTGCCTTTAATGGTGTTGTTGAGTATGAAAAAGAATTTGAATGGGAAGGTGGCGAAATAAAATCCAATGAATGGGAACTTCCTGTTGAGTTTGATTTTGCCTATATGTATAATTTAAAACCAAGCCTGGGCATTGGTTTTGAAATAAGAAACAGGAATGATATCGCAAAAGGAAAGGGTTGGGAAAATTCAATTTTATATGGTGGCCCAACCATAAATTACCGTACCAGTAACTGGTTTATTATTGCCAACTATCAGCCACAGTGGGTTAATCTGCATAAAACATCTTATGCGCCTAATTATAAAGTCCTGGATGAACATGAAAGAACAGAAGTAAGAATTCTATTGGGTATTACTCTCAGATAATTCCTGTAATCATCAATACAAAACCTGATTACACTATACGTCTGGAAACCATTAAAAAGACTGCCCGGTTAACCGGGCAGTCTTTTTAATGGTTTCCAGACGTATA
>JBLMVP010000315.1:0-6746 GCA_050256755.1 Sphingobacteriales bacterium
TAAAAGATTTCATGATTTCAAAACTTATAACGATCCCATTGCCATTGTTTCCATTAAATTGGCAAAATCCCGTACACAATCAGCAGATATTTGATTATCCAAACATACCATATAACAAAAGCAATAAAAATGATCGGTGGCTTACTTTCTTTGTGTTCCGGTAAAGGTTAAAAAAAAGCGGGAACAAAATTCCGGCTTGTGTTATTAAATATTGTTTTATTTCTTTTTCCCAAAATAGCACCCAAATGCGAGAGTAAATCCCCTGTTTTTCACTATGTCGGAGCTTCCGTATTCGCGTTTAACAATATTAGTTTGACCCAGGTTATATCTTCCTGATAAAAACAACCCATTTTTGAAATTATATTCAGCACCAAATATGGTGGCGACTTCAACTTCATTTAGGTTGTCGGTGATATCGGAAGTCCCATAGCTATTAGTACTTTTCGCATTAAAAGAAAAAGATATCTGCGGTCCGGTATACAAACTTAACCCTGTTTCAAAATTATATTTAAACAAAACAGGTATAGAAAAATATTCAATTTTATACTCATCTTTCAACAAGTTACTTCCTTTATCGCTACCACCATTCATGTTATAATTTGCCTCTGTAAGAATGGAAATATTTTTCCCGGCAGGTATATTTAAAGATGCACCAAAATGAGTGCCGGTCTTTAGCCCTGTAACATGGGTTTGTTTATTTGAATAGGTATAAAGGGAACTAAAATTAGCTCCAGCTTTAATTCCAACTTTAACCTGGGGAAATGCCAATACTGTAATAAATAAAAATGATAAAAAAAGCAAAATCTTTCTCATAAACAGTTTTTTAAAATCTAGTCAAAAATAGGGAAAAATAAACAACCCCTTACTGTTTTAAGTTGAATAAAATGGCTTTTTTTATGACGATGGCGGGTAACTTATATTTGCAATATGAAAAAAATCGGCATATTAGGTGGTGGGCAATTAGGCAGAATGTTATTACAGGCAGGAGCAAATTATCCTGTGGAAACATTTGTTTTGGAAAATGATGATAAATGTCCGGCAGCACATCTTTGTCATCACTTTACCAGGGGTGACATAAAAAACTTTGATGATGTATACCGTTTCGGAAAAGGGCTAGATGCACTCACTATTGAAATAGAAAGCGTAAATGAAGATGCCCTGGAAAAACTGGAACGGGAAGGAGTAAAAATTTATCCTAAACCATCTGTTATCAGAACAATACGAAATAAAATTCTGCAGAAACAATTCTACAAGCAAAATGAAATACCCACCAGCGAATTTATTGTTACCCAAACTTTAGATGAATTAAAAGAACATATTGGCTATCTCCCTGCCGTACATAAAATTGGCATTGGAGGTTACGATGGACGTGGTGTCCAGGTCATTAAAACTTCTGATGATATAGAAAAAGGATTTGAGGCACCCAGTATACTGGAGAAAATGGTAACCATAAGTAAAGAAATAGCACAAATAGTAGCCATTAATGAAAAAGGAGAAACAGCATTATACCCTCCTGTTGATATGATTTTTAATCCCGATCTCAACTTGCTGGACTACCAGGTAAGCCCCGCTGATTTACCTGAAAAAATAATATGGAAGATAGAGGCTGTTTCGCTGGCGGTAGTAAAAGCATTAAAGAGCCCGGGAATTTTTGCCATTGAATTATTTGTTGATGACACAGGCAATGTATACGTAAATGAAACTGCCCCACGGGTACATAACAGCGGCCATCATACGATAGAGGCCAATTTTTCATCACAATTTGATATGTTATGGAGAATAATGCTTGATTACCCCCTGGGTAATACAGACCATATAATTCCGTCAGCAATTGTTAACTTACTTGGTGCCGAAGGGTATACCGGAGACGCCTATTATGAAGGGTTAGAGGAAGTTTTGCAGATTGAAAATGCATTTGTGCACATATACGGCAAACAACAAACTAAACCTGGCCGAAAAATGGGCCATGTTACTATTCTGAGTAAAGAAAAACAGGAACTCATACACCAGGCAAACCGCATAAAAAATACTTTAAAAATTATAAGTAAGTAATTTTTTTTGCCGGTTTGCATTTTGATGAAAGGTATTTGCTATAGTTGATAATCACTTAATTTTGCCTTTTTTCCTATTTATATTGTTCCAACATGCAGAAAATTTTATACTACTTAATCGTAGCAACTTTCTTTTTTTTCGTTTCCTGTAAAGACAGCAAAAAACAGGATAACAGCCAAAATGCCTCACAGTCAAATAATGTTTTGCCTGTTGAAGGTTTTATAGTAAACCCCAGTTCCATTGAAGAAGCAATTAATGTTTCAGGTACATTAATTCCATTTGAGAACACGGAACTTCACCCGGAAATTTCAGGCCGGGTAGTTGGTTTAAATATTGCTGAAGGAAAGTTTGTAACTAAGGGAACAATACTGGTAAAATTATTTGATGGAGATTTGCAGGCGCAGCTAAAAAAATTAGAGGTGCAACTGGCTATTGCTCAAAAAACTTTTGAACGGCAAACAGAACTTTTAAAAATTAATGGTATCAGTCAGCAGGAAGTTGACTTAACAGGCCTGCAGGTAAGTAATATCAATGCTGATATTGATATTATAAAAACAAGCATTGCCAAAACAGAATTAAGAGCACCATTTAATGGCCGGCTGGGTTTAAAAAATATCAGTCCCGGAGCTTATATCACCCCAACAACTATTGTAACCAGCATAAGTGAAGTAGCCCAGCAAAAGATTGAATTCAGTGTTCCTGAAAAATATAGCTCTCAAATAACCACAGGTAAAGATGTTTTGTTTTCTGTGGAAGGATCTCCAACGAGTTATCATGCAATTGTCAGCGCTACCCAATCTTCGGTTGAAGAGAATACCAGGAATTTAAAAGTAAGGGCCATTGTAAAAAATATTGACCGATATCTTGTTCCCGGAGTATTTGCTAAAGTACAAATGATATTAGGGAAAAATAATAATGCTATTATGATTCCTACCGATGCTATTATTCCGCAGGCAAGAAATAAACAGGTGATCCTTTACAAAGCGGGTAAAGCTTCTTTTAATAATGTTACTACCGGCATTCGTGACTCCAGTAACATACAAATTACCGGAGGACTAAATATTGGAGATACTGTTATCACTACAGGCTTATTGTTTCTTAAACCCGGCAGTGATGTTAAGATTTCCAAAATTAACTAATACATAGAAATCATTTATTAATGAATTTATCTGAACTCAGTTTACGCCGCCCCGTTTTAGCCATGGTTTGTTCAATAGTCATTATCATTTTTGGGGTAATTGGTTACACCTTTCTTGGCGTAAGGGAGTATCCCGCCATTGATCCGGCAGTTATCAACGTTCGGACTTCCTATACTGGGGCTAATCCTGAAATCATTGAACAGCAGATTACAGAACCACTGGAAAAAGTTATTAATAGTGTCCAGGGTATAAAAAGTATTACTTCCTCAAGTGCGCAGGGTACCAGCAATATAACTGTTGAATTTGAATTAAATGTTGACCTGGAAAAAGCTGCTAACGATGTCAGGGAAAAAGTATCACAGGCACTGGGCAATTTACCCCAGGATATTGACAGCCCCCCAATAGTGATTAAGGCAGATTCTGATGCAGACCCTATCGTTTTTATGCAAATGCAAAGTAAGAACAGGAATATTTTGCAATTGACAGATTATGCCGAGAATGTTGTGCAGGAAAGATTACAAACTGTTAACGGAGTAAGTTCCGTTAATGTTTTTGGTAAAAGATATTCCATGAGGCTCTGGCTGGATCCCTCCAAATTATCTGCATACAAATTAACTATACAGGATGTAAGGGCAGCATTAGACCGGGAAAATGTGGAACTGCCCGGCGGTAAAGTGAGAGGTAACACAACAGAGATGACCGTTAAAGCTTATGGCAGGTTATCCAGCGAAGTTGATTTTAATAATCTAATAGTAAAACAGGATGCGGGACAAATTATCCGTTTTAAGGATGTGGGATACGCAACTCTGGGTCCCGATAACGAAGAACAAGCTTCCCGCAAAAACAATATCACCTGTGTATCACTGGGCGTAGTGGCACAGCCGGGAAGTAACCAGATTGCCATTGCAGATGAAATATATAAACGTATTGATGAAGTAAAAAAAGAATTACCGGCTGATGTAACCCTGGAAGTTGGTTATGACAGGACTACTTTTGTTCGTAAGGCAGTGAAAGAAGTAAAAGAAACATTGGCTATTTCCATTACACTGGTGGTAATCATCATCTTTCTTTTTTTCCGTGAATGGTCAATTGCTTTGCGGCCTTTAATTGATATACCTGTTTCATTAATTGGCGCTTTCTTTATTATGTATATAGCAGGATTTTCCATTAATGTACTTACTTTATTGTCCCTTGTACTTGCTACAGGTCTTGTTGTGGATGACGGTATAGTGGTAACAGAGAATATTTTCAAAAAGATGGAACAGGGTATGGACAAGAGAAAAGCAGCCAAAGAAGGTTCCAAAGAAATTTATTTTGCTGTTATTGCCACCTCACTTACTCTGGCTGTTGTATTCCTGCCTATAATATTCCTGCAGGGATTTGTTGGCCGTTTGTTTCGTGAATTTGGTATTGTGGTAGCAGGGGCAGTAATTATTTCGGCCTTTGTATCCCTCAGCTTAACACCGGTATTAAATATTTTTCTCACCTCAAATACAAAAAAGCATTCCTGGTTTTACAGGGTAACGGAACCTTTTTTCCGGGGCATGGAAAATATATACCGTAATACGCTTTCTGCCTTTATGAAAGCTAAATGGATAGCGTTTATAATCGTAGCTATTTGTGGCGCTGCTATTTATTTTGTTGGGAAAACGTTGCCTTCTGAGCTGGCTCCTATGGAAGACCGAAACCGTATTCGTTTCAGTATACTGGCACCCGAAGGAACTGATTTTGACTTTATGGATAAGGCCGTTTACAACACCTCACAAGTTCTCATAGATTCCATACCAGAAAAAAATGTTTTGCTTTCATTTGCCCCCAGTTTTGGCGGGGCAGGGGGCGTAAACTCGGCATTTATAAGTATGGGATTAAAAGACCCTAATGAAAGAAAAATTTCGCAAAATGAAATTGCTCAAAAAACAACTAAAATTTTCAGTAAATATACCAGTGTAAGGGTTTTAACCTTGCAGGAGCAAACAATTGCCGTTGGTCTTGGTTCAAGAGGCTCGCTTCCTGTACAATATGTGTTACAGAATCTGAATTTTGAAAAGCTTAAAACTAAGGTTCCGTTATTTATGGCCGAAGTAGCAAAGAGCCCGGTATTCCAGGGTTTTGATGTTAATCTTAAATTAAACAAGCCAGAATTACAGGTTACAATTGACAGATTAAAAGCGACGGAGTTAGGTGTTTCTGTATTAGATATTTCTAATACATTGCAATTAGCTCTTAGTGGAAAAAGGTTTGGTTATTTTATTATGAATGGGAAACAATACCAGGTGATTGGACAAGTAGATAGGGCCAATCGTGATGAGCCGCTTGATCTCAAAGCATTTTATGTTAGAAGTAGTAAAGGTGAATTAATTCAGTTAGATAATTTAGTAACCATAACAGAAAGCGCTAACCCACCCCAGATATATCACTTTAACCGGTTAAAAAGTGCTACGGTTGCAGCAGGTCTGGCACCGGGTAAATCATTAAGTGACGGTGTAGCCGAAATGCAGCGAATAGCCAAAATAGTACTTGATGATTCCTTTACCACCTCTTTAAGTGGTTCTGCAAGAGATTTTGCTGAAAGTAAATCCAATACTTCTTTTGCTTTTATACTGGCATTGGTGCTCATCTTTCTTATCCTTGCGGCACAATTTGAAAGCTTTATTGATCCATTTATTATAATGATCACCGTTCCTTTGGCATTAGCCGGAGCCGTATTAAGTTTATATGCCTTTAATCAAACATTAAATATATTTTCCGAAATAGGTATCATTATGCTTATTGGTCTTGTAACCAAAAATGGTATCCTGATTGTAGAATTTGCCAACAAAAAAAGAGAAGCCGGTGAAAGTAAATTATCCGCGGCTCTTCATGCATCGGTTGCCCGTTTACGTCCAATTTTAATGACAACGCTGGCCACAACATTGGGTGCTTTACCTATTGCTTTGGCAATTGGTTCGGCTGGCAAAAGCCGCGTTCCATTGGGTATTGTAATTGTGGGAGGAATGATATTTTCACTGGTACTTACTTTATTTGTTGTGCCCTCTTTGTACATGTTCTTATCTACCAAAAAGAAAAAGCATGAAGATTTTTAAGTTCGTTATAGCATTATTTTTTTCAGTAAATGTTTTTGCACAGAACAGGTTATTAAGTTTGGAAGAGGCGGTTGCTACCGCCCTTAAAAACAATTATGATATTCAGCTGGCTAAAATTGATTCTTCCTCATCGGCATTGGATTACTCTTACAGATGGGTGGTTTTTATCCCAAGAGTGAATGCAAACTCCAGCATAGTATTTAATAATAATGATCAGTTACAGAAATTCAGCGATGGCACAGAACGTGAAAGAAAAGGGATCCGTTCAGGCATCATTAACACCAACCTGCTATTAAACTGGACATTGTTCGATGGCTTAAAGATGTTTGCCACCCGTGATAAATTAGGAGAATTTGTAAAACTGGGAGAACTAAATATTAAAAATAATATTGTAAACACTGTTGCCGATGTGGTTAACAATTATTACAATATTGTTCGTCAGAAGCAACAACTCAAAGCTATTGAAGAACAA
>JBLMVP010000316.1:0-4513 GCA_050256755.1 Sphingobacteriales bacterium
AGTTTCACTTTAATTTCTCCGAAAAAGCCATAAATATCTCCATCCTTTGTTTTCGTTTTACTGTCCAATTTATATGTTCCTGTAGGATTAATAAATCCTTGTCCTTTGCATAAGGGTTGAACGAAAAAAATGAAAATGATTAAGCATAGGAGTCGTGTCATAACATTACAGCCAACGTTTTACGTATTGGCGATGGTGGGGTATTTGAAAATCGTCAGCCCATAACCGCCGCAAAATTTATAAATACAAGTTCATTGTTTATTCTATTGCTCGGCGTTATTCGTCTGCTGGAACTGAAGCCGAGTAGCGAACTAAAAGTTGATAATATATTCGTCGCCCCGCCATATTGCCAAACTCCCTGTTGTGCGGTCGCTTTTTTGTCGTCAATTTAATAACTGCTGCAATTGTTTGTATTTGTCTATTGGAAACTCAAACAAGCTCCACTGCTCTTTATATTCAGTCAAAGTGTGTCGCTCTAATAAGCTGTCAATACCAGCACAAATAACTAATCCGAAATTTTTGAGAGTGTCTGTGTCGGAATAAATTAGCTGTTTTTTGGTTTGTGTTTTATAGGATTCGCTGATGTCTTCCCCTTCATCACTCCAAAATATTTCAAGTTTGATGTTTTCTTTGTCAAGTTTTGAAATGATTAAAGAATGTTCTCCTGGCTCTTCTGCAAAAATTATTCTTTCTGTGTCAGACTGGTTATTGATTAATCGGCAAAGTCCTTCGAATAAGTCAGCTAAAGGGTCGCTTAAATAGGAAAACTCAAACCTGATATTTTGTTTATCGCTTGTAAAAAAAACTTCCGCCCAACCTGTCCCAGTTAACCAGTAATTAAAATGTGTTGTCATAGTGAAAGGTCGAATGATTATTTGGGAGACAATGTCTGTTTAAAGTGCCGTACAACGGCTCAGGCTTGGCGAAGAACTAGTATTTGAATTCCTCCAGCCCGTAACCGCTGCCAAATTTATAATTAAAAGTTCATTGTTTATTCTATCGCTCGATTGCGTTTTTTCAGCCGGAACTACTGCTCAATAATGTTACAAATGCTCATTGTTATTCCTTCAGCCCCACTTGCTGCAAACCGATGTAAGCAGCCGTTTTGTTGTTAATGTTGCTAATGAAACCAATTTCCAGTTAAGTGTCGGTAATTGTTGTCCGGTTTAACAATACCTGACCAGTAAGTAATTCTTAACCTTACATCAAGAAAGCCCCACAAACCATAATAAATTCCTTTTTCAGATTTTGAGATGATATAAACATCCAACTTTTTTCGTCCTTGAATTAGCTCGTTGCTTTCATAATCTGTTAACTGATTATTTGTGTCAGTTATATTGTTGTTTAATATTGTTATGTCGCCGCTTTTGTGAATTAAAATGTTGTTGATGTTAGAAAGAATATTTTTATTTTGGCGGATATAAATTCGGTACGAAGTGTCAATAAGAATTGGTTCTGTCACTCTTTGCAATACAACGAAAACAATTACAATAATAGTCCAAAATATTTTTGATTTTACGGTTCCTTTTCGTAAAAGAATAATTAAGAAAAAAGTAAAAGAAATTGCAAGTCCGCCGATATTCAGAATTTGATAAAGATCTTGATGTCTACCGAAGAACAAAAAACTTGTAATAACTAATAAAAGTCCAGTCAGTAGTCCTATGTATTTGAAGGAAAGTCTCATTAAAATGGATGCTTACACGTAAATATATGATATAAGACGCTATCCTTTATAAAATAATATCCTTTAAAATCAATAGAATAGTGTTAGTCATTTTTGTATTGTCGTTAGGACAATCCACCTTAGCAATTCCTTAACCATCTCAGTATAAATAATTAGCCTGTGGCGTTAGTAGGGTAAAGGATGGCACAAGAAGCCTGGTCATGTTGCCAACACCCCATTCTCATATCTTTAATTTATAATCAAAAGGACTAAAAGCAGAAACCTCACCTTCATTCTTAACATGTAAGTTACAATGTTCAGCGCAAGGAAAGGCTGCTTTTAGTTTCTTCTTACAAAGCCTCTACAGTACTTAAGCATACTGATACCTCAGTAATGTTCCATAAAACATGAGAAAAGGCTGTTTAAGAAGTTCCTTTATTTATTTATCTATCAATTTTTTTTACATGATTAAGTATTCATTGGGCATTGATATTTCAATGAAAGATTTTCATGCCTGTTTATCAGTTATTGAAATCAATCAGCAGGTTAAAGTAAAAGTTACCAGAAAGTTTACAAACAACGCTGCCGGGTTTAAAGAACTGGGCAACTGGGTTAAAAAACATTACAAACAACATGACCTTCCATTACACATCGTTATGGAGGCAACCGGTGTTTATTATGAACAATGCGCTATGTATCTTTTCAAAAGAGGTTATACCGTTATAGTTGTCTTGCCGAATAAAGCAAAAAAATATTTGCAGGCAACCGGCCTGAAATCGAAAAACGACCGAATCGATGCAAAAGGTTTAGCACAAATGGGGGCACAGCAAAATCTGGAACCCTGGCAGCCGATGGATGATTTTTTTTACACACTACGTTCTTTAACCAGGCATCATGAAAGTCTGCAAAGCGTTAAAACAAATCTGAACAACCAGTTACATGCTGATAGCGCAGGTATGTATGCAAACAAACAAATTGAAAAGCAACTCAAAAAGCTCATTGCAACAATAAACAAACAGCTTGAAGTTATGGAAAAAGCTATTGAGGAACATATTGCATCAGACCCCGATATACAGCAAAAAGTAAACGGGATACTTAAAATTAAAGGAGTAGGGTTAATGACAGTTGCTACTTTGGCGGGCGAAACAAACGGGTTTTTATTATTTAAAACTGCCCCTCAGCTTGTCAGCTATTGCGGTTATGACGTTGTAGAAAATCAATCCGGCAAACATACCGGTAAAACAAAAATCTCTAAAAAAGGGAACGGTCACATAAGACGTATTTTACACATGCCGGCATTGAATGTTGTACGCTACCAGGTCCATCCATTTTATCAGCTGTTTACCCGAACTATTGAGAGGCACCATATAAAAATGAAAAGCTATGTAGCTGTCCAAAAAAAAATACTCGTTATTATTTACTCCCTCTGGAAAAACAAACTGAGTTTTGATATTGAACATTGCAATAAGCAGTCAGGCCAGATTAATTATTCCGTACAGGGCGACGAAAGAGCATTTAGTTAATAAAAATAGCCCTGATTTACAGGGCTACACAAGGTGTACAACCGATGATAAATCATCGGCTGAACCCTCTATACTTCAAAATTAACACATAAATAATTTGGAATTACAGACAGTACCTTGCGCCAGAATGAGGAAAAGTATTAAAAAAACAAATGCGAAGAATTATAATGCATATATTAATGGCTGGAAAAACCGGCTAAATGCACTTAAATCTTCAACTAATTAAACTTATATGAAATACATATTGCTTATATCTACGCTATTTTTGTCGGTTCACTCTTTTGGACAAAAATTATTCAAAGAAGTATTTAATAAAAAGTATTGTTTTGAAAATAGCTCTCATTCTTTGACCGTACTATTTAAAGTTAAAAAAGATACAGTCCTTTTATTTTATTACGATATAATTGAGGGGGGTAAATACCTAAATGGGTTTGACGAAGAAGATGATTATGCAGGAGAATTTTCTTTAGCTTCATTTAAGAACAATCAAGTTAAAGTTGTAATTAAAAACTACCGAGATGAAAGCTTTAAATATATTTTAAGTCTTCAATTGAATCCTAAAAGAAACTGGATATATTGGAATATCAATCAAAAAGAGCCGGTGGGTTATCTTGTAAAACATGCGACTTTGAAAATTTGCAAATAAAAAACAATATATCCGGCCAGATCTTTCTTTCCCAGCAACGCCTCCCACCAGCCTTGTGCATTTGCCGGACGTTGCGGTGTCTGTTATACCAAAACAATAAAGTTATGTATTTCTTTCTCTGAATACGCAACGTCCCTGCCTCTGCTCATTGCACGGAAGGAGATGTTGCTGGGAAGGAGAAAAATTATTTTTCTTTTTCAAGATGAAAATGGAAGCCAACACCTGCTATTACAGAATTGACTTTTCCTGAATTATTATTGTATAGGTAAGATGAGTAACCAAGAGTAAATTCTAAAGCCACACTACTATTAAAAAATGCGGCACAGCCTATTAGCCCAGAAAAATTATTACTGTTTTGTGATACGCCCTGATTTGTTTTCATTATTCCATATTGATAACTCAATTCAGAAAAAATATTTACATACTTTTCTTTTGGTAAGAAATAATACCTTACAAATGGGCCTATTTCATAGGCATTAGCAATAATGTGAGGGTTATTAGTTTCTGTTCTACTATAACCGGGTTTTAAACCAATAGCAAGCTTGTCAATAATAAAATAGCCAACATCGCCGGATAATTGTACAATGGTTTGTTTTGAAGAAAAACCACCTCCAAGGTCGTAATTTGAAGCTCTTAAAGATGCTGCTCCCCCAATCATCCAGTTGTTTTTATTGATTTGAC
>JBLMVP010000317.1:0-34895 GCA_050256755.1 Sphingobacteriales bacterium
GAAATTGTACAGCAATATGTAAAAGCCTTTACACCTAAAACAAAAATTGTGCATGTAACACATCTCATTAACTGGAGCGGACAAATTCTTCCGGTAAAAAAGATTGCACAGGAAGCGCATAAAAGAGGTATTGAAGTAATTGCTGATGGTGCACATACTTTCGGGCATTTTGATTTTGCTATTCCCGATTTGGAATGTGATTATTTTGCTACTTCACTCCATAAATGGTTAAGTGCACCTTTTGGCAGTGGTATGTTGTATATTAAAAAAGACAAGATAAAAAATGTATGGGCTTTATTAAGTAATGGTGAGCCTGATGGGGCTGATATAAGAAAGTTTGAAAGTTTGGGTACCCGTTCTTTTGCTTCTGAAATGGCTATTGGTGCTGCGGTAGATTTTCATAATGGAATAGGAAGTAAAAGAAAAGAAGATCGGTTACGTTTCTTAAAGGATTACTGGGTAAATAAAGTAAAAGACATGCCAAGGATTTCTTTTGTGCAACCTAAAACACCGCACATGAGTTGTGCTATTGCCTGTGTTGCTGTTGACGGAAAAAAGCCCGGTGAAGTAAGCGGTGAATTAATGACCAAATATAAAATTCATACTGTAGGTATTGAATGGGAAAATATAAAAGGAGTGAGGGTAACACCGCATGTGTACACTTCACTCAAAGATTTAGACAGGTTAGTTGCTGCCATTAAAGAAATTGCTAAATAAACCGGCGGTGATAATTAATTTGTCCTAAATGATAATTCAGGTGCCCGGCTAAATGCAGTATAAAATATTCTGTTGTCATGGGTTCGCCAAATACCTGCAGCGAATAATCTTTCTCCAAATCTTTTTTTGTGACTTGTTCCAGAGTATCAGTTACCACAGTTATTGTAGCCTCAATTTCATCAACCAGTTTGGTACGGGTTATATTTTTTAGTTTGAATTCTGCTTCCCTGTTTCTTATGTAACCTGAATCACCAAGGATGGCGCCAATAAAATACTGCAGGTTGCCGCAGAGATGGAGACAAAGATTGCCGCCACTGTTGCTGATACCTTCTTTTACTTCCCAAATCTTTTCTTCTTCGGTATATAAGTTGATTTCTTCTTTCAGCCTGATTAAATCTCTTGTAAATAGTTTTATTAAATTTTCAGTAATCATACTGCAAAGATTATATGAAACGACTGAGAATTGAAATTTTTTTATAGGAAAATTATTTCGTAAGAGGGTGAAAACACCCGGAAAAAATGGGTGAAAAAACGGTGCTGAAAAGATAGTTTATGTAGTAAGTTTACAGTAGCTGAAATATTTTATCCGGGTGTTGCATGGTTTTAAAAAAAACTATTATACATTAGATTGGTTTAGTAATCTTTCCTTGTAAACTTTTATTGTGTAATATCCATTGTTCCCCGAAAAACCATAACAGATGAATAAAGCCAAAACCTTATTTTATGCAGATTAAAACCACGACTTTTAACTGCGAGAATTTATTTGGTCATTGCCACATGCCCGACTTTCCCCGGGATAAGCGATCAACTGGTTACGAATTCCGATTACAAATTTTTGATGTTATTGTACCTGAGATATGGAGAAGCGGCAAAATAAGATATGAAGAGATTCTTTTATTTGGCCAATCTGTTATTATTAAATCAAGCGATTTTTTCCGGCAGGGATTAACTTCCAGATCTAAACAGTATAAAGGGTGGGGGTTAAGCTTAATGGATGGTAATGATTTAAAGGCGGGTGATCGTTGCGCTGCATAGTGATGATTGAAATATGAGTTATTGGGAAGAGTTAAAAACAATATAGAATAACAGGGACAAAAAGTAGTGTTAAATAATTTGGAATTTTCTTATCAACAATTAACTAAAAACAGTTTTTATGTTTAATAATGTTGCCTTAGATGTTGTTATAGGGTTGGTATTTATTTATCTCCTCTATAGTTTGCTGGCTTCGGTGATACAGGAAATCATTGCTACACATTTCGATTTCCGGGCTAAAATACTGGAGAAAGCTATTTTAAGAATGTTAAACGATGGTCAGTCGGATAAGCAACCCTGGAAAGACAGGCTCTCAGGATATATGACTTTACTTCGCAGGGCCAGCCAGGTTAAGGGGAAAAAATTTGCCGAAGCTTTTTATAATCACCCATTGGTTAAATGCCTTGCAGAGGATACATGGCATAGTAAGCCTTCCTATCTCAGGGCTGAGAATTTTTCCAAAGTTGTTGTTGATTTACTTCATGGGGTGGAAGCAGATTTACATGGTGTCAATATTCTTCGAATTAAAGAGGCATTAGCAGAGGGCAAGTTAAAACTGGATGCTTTTACTGAAACACCTATCAGTCCTGATCCGGCAAATTCAACTGATGGTAAGCATATCGAGGAAGAAACGAGGCGTTTTCTTCAATCACTTTTATCAGAAGCACAGGGAGATGTAAATAAATTTAAACTATCGCTTGAGAAATGGTTTGATTCCACTATGGAAAGGGCGAGCGGCTGGTATAAAAAATATACACAGGTAGGATTGCTTTTTGTAGGGTTGATTATTGCGGTAGTATTTAATGTTGACAGTTTGGTGATAGTAAAAAAATTATCACGGGATCCTAAATTAAGGGAGCAGGTTGTACAGGCTGCTATTGTTTATACGAAAGAAAATCCCGAATTAAATAAGGTGTCTTCTCCTGATTCGGATATAATTCAAAAAAGAAAAGCATTAATTAAATCAGCTGATTCACTTATTAAAAACGATATCAATAATGTCAACAAATTAATGAATCTTGGATGGGAACATGGGTTTCCTAATTTGGACGAATCGCAGAATAATTTCTTTAAAGCTCTCCTGGGATGGATTCTTACTGCTTTAGCTTTATCTCTTGGTGCTCCTTTTTGGTTTGACCTGCTTAGTAAACTTGTGAAATTAAGAGGAGCCGGCGGAAGAAGCGAAGGTACCTCCCCAGCACAGGGTTCGGTTTCCGTACAACCTGTTATTACAATAAATAATAATAATCCGGGTGAGGAGGCCGTAGGTTAATTATGAAAAAATGTATTGTAACCGTTCCAAAATTAAATAAGCGTTCGTCGGTACCTGCCAGTTTTAGTGATAAGTCTTCTATCACAGGTTTTGTATTAAAAGGATTTGTTTTTGAGGGCAAAGATGCACCGGTGGTAAATCCGGATCTCGGCAAATGGTATTTTGACAGGGATAATAATTTTTACTGGAGCGGGGGATTAAATGTTTTAGATGAAACAGAGTTAGCAGATTTACCAACTTCAATTGATAATACGGAATTAGAAAACTTTGCCATTACGCCTTCCGTTAAAAAAAAGATAGAACAGGTTATCAACGCATTTGAAAGTGGATCTGCGCAGGGTAATTATGCTGAGTTGGTGAAATATAAAGATCACAGGGAACCTTCAGGTATAAAAACGGTTCAGGTGACTTACGGGAGATCGCAAACAACCGAGTTTGGTCACCTTAAAGCATTAATACAGGATTATGTAAATCAAGATGGGAAATTTGCTGATTCATTAAAACCTTATGTGGAAAAAATTGGGAAAAAACCAAGCCTGGCAACTGATGATACATTCTGTGACACCCTGAAAAAAGCAGGTAAAGAAGATATTATAATGAGAAGCTGCCAGGATAATTTTTTTGAAAACAAATACTACCTGCCTGCTCATAACTGGTATAGTATAAATGGGTTTGCATTGCCACTAAGTATGCTGGTGATTTATGATAGCTATATACATTCCGGTGGCATACTTTCTTTTTTAAGAAAAAAATTTACAGCGATAGTTCCTGCAAGCGGGGGTGATGAAAAAAAATGGATTGACAGTTATGTAAAAGCAAGGCATAATTGGTTAAGTAATCACGGCGATCCACTTTTGCAGCATACGGCATACCGCACCCGTTGCTTACTGGCACAATTAGAACATAACAACTGGGAACTGGCGCAGAAAATAATTGCCAATGGTGTAGTCATTAATTAAATAATATGGTACAAATTCAAGTACAGGCGGAAAAATTAAATAAACGAAAAGTTATACCCGGCTTTTTGCCTGATCCTGATAATATTGCAGGGGTAGTTTTTAAAAACAAGATTATTGAGGCAGAAGAAATTATTGATGTACCCAATCCCGGTTTGGGGAAATGGTATAAGGACAGAGATGGATATTTTTATTGGGGGGGAGGGGTGAAGGAAATAGATTTTTTTGCAGTGAAAACGTCCAGCGAGCAGACACCGTATCCCTGGTGGTTAAAAAATGCTTTTTACTCAATACCTGATTTATGGGCTGGTGAAGATATGCCAAAAGTTACTATTGCTATTTTAGATACGGGCATTACTGAGCATATTGATTTCGATTTTAATAAGATTGCAGGCTTTAATTATATAGATAAAACAACAGACTATAAAACGGATAGCGTTGGTCACGGAACCCATTTAGCCGGGATAATAGCAGCAAAAGGAATAAAATCTTCCGGAATAATTCCAGGGGTGAATTTATTTATAGCAAAAGTTTGTGATAACTCAGGTACACCTTCATTAGATGCTGTGAAAAATGCTCTGAACGATATTTTGAACAATTTAAATGGTGCCTCAGGAATTGATGTAATAAACATGAGTTTTAATCTTGCTGCGAGAAATAATGATACGGAGCAAAAATTACTGGAAGATATTACAACGCTATTAAAAAGAATTTCACAAGAACAATGTGTTTTAGTGTCGGCATGCGGAGATGAAGATTGGGAGTTTGAGAACTTTCCGGCATGTTTAGACGAATGTATTTCAGTGGGAAGTATTGACCAGGGTTTCAAAAGATCTTCTTTTTCAACAAAGAGTTTAACATTAGATATTATGTCGCCGGGGGAAAATATCATTTCTTCAATGGCATTTGATTCGACAATAATAAAAAATGGTACCAGTCAGTCTTCTGCAATAATTAGCGCAATTTGTGCTTTGGGAATCAGAGAGCTAAAGAGGAAAGGAGAAAAAAATACAATTCTCCTTAAGAAAGCCCTTTTTCAAACAGCAATCAATAATTCATTCAGCATGAATGAATACGGACATGGTATTTGTAACCCAAATAATTTTATTAAAACAATCAAATCTGTTTAAGATGAGAAAATTACTATTTGCTTTTGTAATGGTATTTACTTTACAGGCATATTGTCAAAATCCTTATTACGATGCACTAAAACTGAGGGAATATATGGTTACTGATTCTGCCGGCAGAACAAGGTTTATTATTCCAATTCCGGGAGACCCAAATGAAGCACAGCAAAAAATTAAAATGAAGGAGTATTGTGACTTGATTAATAATAACTATTATTCTGGCAAACTTGCTACAGCAAGGCAGGTTCATCTCGCATTATCTACAACAACCCGTGCTGAATACAATCCCTTTTTAGCAGATTATCTAACTCCTGCCGGTATTTTATCTATAGATGTAACAAATTTAAACCAGGGAACATCGGCTAATCTAATATCAAAAATAGGAGGCTTTAATGTAACCAACTTTGCAGACGGGCTTGCTAAATTCCTTGTTAAAAGATTTAAAGAAGAACTTAGTATTAGTTTCTTTGAAAAATTTAAGGATGAAATGAGTGATCCTAAGCATGAAGATCTTCAAGTCCTTTTTCCCCAAACTTATAAAGTCCTGAGAGTAGCTGACAAAGATATTTACAACTTTAGTATCTATATCAATACTTTAAGGGAAGCTTTTATTAAAGATCTTACAAACATGTATAAAAGCTTTAAAAAGGTAAAAGATCTGCCCAAGTACAAAAGTTATTTTGACAGCCATGTGGAATTAAATACACTGGTGTTAAACGCCTTTTATTTTATTGATCAGTTTACTAACGGAGTTCATCCCGGTGCGGTAATTGCCAATTATAATCCTGATGCTTTATTGAATTTTACTCCGGCTAATATTAATTTGCAAACCAATATCAGGAGCTCTGTAAAGATGCTCAGGATTTTTTCCAATTCCCTAAAATCAACTTCTGCAGATAATTATTGGGTGCCGGCTGATTCTGTTGGCATGATGCTGGCTGACCCGGTGACCAGAGATTTATATTTTGGTTTACTATACCAGTGGACAGAAGTCAGCATCAGCTTTCAAACCAAGACCGGTAGTTTAACTTTCAGGCATATATTGGAAAAAGCAAAAAATACTGGAACAGAAATTGAACAATTTAAAGAACATATTGAAACAATCATTAGCCATGCACAAGAAGTAAATGAATATATCACTTCCACGAAAGAAAAGAAAAAAAGCGAAGTAGATTATAACGATTATTATAGACTTTTAAATGCTTCCCTTGACATCCTTGATGATGGTTTGTCATTACCTAATCTAAAAGCTTTGAATATAGATGAAGCATTACAGGGAAGTATTCAAAATAAAGCATCAAGATTATTAACAATAGCAAGGAGTTCGGCCGAACTATATACTGATATAAGAACAAGAAATTATTCTTCAGCAGTGCTGAATACAATAACACTTATCGACTCAATATTTGAAAATAATTTTGACAGCAAACTTCGCTCTTCTATTTTAAAATATGGAAATTTTGCAGCATCAGTTGCATCAGCAAAAAACTCTGATGAGGTAGAAAAAGCAATTGATGCAGTAGCATTACCTGCCGGAAGTTCAAGGATCAAACGGGAATCTCCGGTAAATGTTTCTCTTAATGCTTATGTAGGTGGTATTGCAGGATGGGAATATTTGCCAGCTCTTAAACAAAAGCAAACATCAGGTACAGTTGGTTTTGCTGCACCTGTAGGGATTGCATTTAGTTTTGGAAACATTAAGAAAAAAGACGCAAGTGGAAAAACCGGTGGTAAAAGCTTTACCTTTTTCCTGCCAATTATTGATGTGGGGGCATTAGCTTCTTTCCGTTTACATGATGACAGCAGTAAAGTGGCATCTGAAGTGCAGCTAAAAAACATATTTGCTCCGGGTTTATTTATTTACTATGGATTTGGCAAATGCCCAATCTCAATTGGAGCCGGGGCACAAATAGGACCGCAATTACGTGAAGTGACAGCAAGTATCAGCAATATTGAGAAAAATTACTATGTACGTTACGGAATTAGTATTTGTGTAGATATTCCACTTTTGAATTTCTATACAAAATCAAAGTAGCGTTCAGTGAGTAGAAATTGGGGAAATTATTTATTAATCTTCAAAAGCTTTTCACCATGACTTTTTTAGAACAAATTCAATTTGCCATCAGGGACATTCGAAACGAAATGTCGAGGATATACCAGCGGATAAAAACAACAGGTTTTTTGGAATAGGGGGATTTGTTATAGTTGGTGGATTTACATGGTTTTTGATTTATAGATTCAGTAAGGATGTAGCAGGACTTATTGGTCCATTAATGGGAATGGCTTCAGCTATTATTTTGAATTTTTTTTATTCCCTTTTCAAAGATAACTCTACGGCAAAAGAAAAAATCAAAGAGCTGGATCAAAAATCATCCAACCTGGAAGAATGGAAAACACAGGAGGGTGATGAGCTTATTCGTAAGTCAGTTGAATCATTATTTATGAAACGCATTCAATAATTTTTTATGAGCGAAATAAATTATCACCCCGTTTTCAGGCCTTTTATAAATTTCCTGGTAAGCCTTGTTATACCAGCTGCCTGCATCTATTTGTTTGCCTATAAAAGTTTTGACACCATTACGGTTTTAAAAGCCGAAAACAATTCATTAAAAGCGTCAATGAATAACATTGTGCCTGGTGTAAATACGGTGATTGTTCATGATACCCTTTATCAAAAAGGAGAACCGGAGATTAAAACTGTATTTGAGCCGCAGTATATTCATGATACCATTGCCAGAACATTAGTTAAACACGATACCGTTACCGTCTATAGACCTGATAATTCCTGTGATAGCCGAATTAAAATTTTGCGGGATTCTTTGGATTTTATTACCAGGAATTACAAAAACCTAATTGATAGCCGGAGTAAGTTTAGAAATAGTTTTGATGGCTATTATGAGCAAATGGAGAATAATATGAAAAAGGCAGGAGATGATGTTTCTTGTTGCTCCCGTTACAGAATCACCGGTAAGTTTATTGGTGATATTACCAGGCTGGTTAAAAATTATTAGAAATCACAAGTTTACGTCAGGTTTATTTGTGATAAACTCCCCGTTTTCAGCTTCTAAAAACCCCCTCAATTCCTTGCCAGTTACAGGTCATTGCCCTATCTTTGCGTCCCCGAAAATAAAAACCCTTTCGGGATTATTTTATGTCAGAAAACGAAATTGTTAACTCAAACGCTGATGCACAGGAGAATGCTGAAGTAACACCGGTTACTGAGGCTTCTGCAGCGACAACAAATGCACCTGTTGAAGTATTGCAAACAAAGGAGGAAGTAAAACCTTATGGTGGTATACAAACTCCGCATGATGATTTTGACTGGAGTGTAGACAAACGTAATGTCACTGCCTACACTAAATCAGAAAAAGAAAAATACGATGCCGTTTACGATGGTACTTTTAAACAGGTAACAGACGGTGAAATGGTAGAAGGTATTGTAGTGGGTGTTACCAAAACAGATGTGGTTATCAACATCGGTTTTAAAAGCGATGGTTTAATCAGCGCCAATGAATTCCGCGACCTGCAGGGTTTAAAAACCGGCGATGTAGTGGAAGTAATGGTTGTTGAAAAAGAAGACCGTGATGGTAATCTTCATTTAAGCCGCAAACAGGCACGTATTACCCGTGCATGGCAGCGCATTGTGGAAGTACACAAAACTGGTGAAGTGGTTACTGGTATTGTTACCAGCAAAACTAAAGGTGGTCTTATCGTTGAAGTATTTGGTATGGAAACTTTCTTACCAGGTTCACAAATTGACGTTAAACCTGTAACTGATTACGATCAGTTTGTTGGTAAAACAATGGAGTTTAAAGTAGTTAAGATTAACGAAACTATTAAGAATGCTGTTGTATCTCATAAAGCCCTTATTGAAAGCGATATTGAAGCACAACGTGCTGAAATCATGGGTAAACTCGAAAGAGGCCAGGTACTGGAAGGAACTATCAAGAACATTACAGACTTTGGTGCTTTCATGGATTTAGGCGGATTAGACGGTTTATTATATATCACCGATATCAGCTGGGGACGTATCTCTCATCCTTCTGAAGTATTGAAGATGGATCAGAAACTGAAAGTGGTTGTATTAGACTTCGATGATGATAAAAAACGTATCAGCCTTGGCTTGAAACAATTAACTCCTCATCCTTGGGATACATTGTCCGAATCAATAAAAGAAGGTGAAGTAGTAAAAGGTAAAGTAGTTAATATTGAAGACTACGGTGCATTCCTCGAAATTATGCCGGGTGTTGAAGGTGTGGTTCACGTAAGCGAAATTACATGGGCTAATACTCCAATCAACGCTAAAGAATTCTTCAAATTAAATGATGAATACGAAGCTAAAGTTGTTACGCTTGATAAAGAGAGCCGCAAAATGAGCTTGTCTATTAAGCAAATGACTCCTGACCCATGGAACGATATTGAAACAAGATACCCTGTTGAAAGTAAACACAAAGGATTGGTGAAAAACATTACTCCTTATGGTGTGTTTGTTGAATTGTCAACCGGTATTGGTGGTATGATACACATCAGCGACTTAAGCTGGTTAAAACGTTTCAATCACCCAAGTGAATACACAAAAACCGGGCAGGAAATTGAAGTTATCATTCTTGGTATTGATAAAGAAAACCGCAAGTTGCAGTTAGGTCATAAACAGCTGGAAGAAGATCCATGGAATGCTTTACAGGATACATTTGCAGTAGGTACTATTCACGAAGGCACTGTAACCCGTAAAGATGATAAGGGCGCAATTGTACAATTACCTTATGGACTGGAAGGATTTGCACCTGGCCGTCATCTCGGTAAAGAAGATGGCAAAACAATTAGTGCTGATGAAACCGCCCAGTTTATGGTTATTGAATTTGATCGTAACGAAAAACGTATCGTGTTAAGTCATGCCCGTATTTGGGAACAGGCCAAAGCAGATGAAAAAGATGCTGAACGTAAAGAAAAAAC
This sequence comes from Sphingobacteriales bacterium, assembly GCA_050256755.1. Taxonomy (GTDB): domain Bacteria; phylum Bacteroidota; class Bacteroidia; order Chitinophagales; family Chitinophagaceae; genus AWTP1-9. Next base: position 10,059 of record JBLMVP010000317.1, read on the forward strand.
TGCTGAAGCTGTGCGTACCAAAAAAGTGGTAAAAGATATCCAGAATAAAGTAGAGAAAACAACCCTGGGTGACCTGGGTGTGTTAGCTGAGCTGAAGAAGAAAATGGATAGTGACGCTTCTGCTTCTGCCGAAGAAACAAAAAGTGAGTAATTGTTGCTTGCTGATAAATAGAAATCCCATCGTGAAAGCGGTGGGATTTTTTTTATGATTCCAGCATTGGAATTACTATTATACATTTGTTGCGTCGCACACATCATCGTCCAGCCCCTGGTGAACTTAGTGCCATACAGTTAGGACGATTGGATAGTAGTGCATACATCAATATTATGCGTTATTTCCTGATTGGATTTATGGGTACCGGAAAATCATACTGGGGCAAGCTTTGGTCCGGAGCCAAAGGACTGGCTTTTTATGATTTGGATGAAGAGATAGAAAAAGCAGAAGGAAAAAAAATTGCCGATATCTTTAAAGAACAAGGAGAGGAGTATTTCCGTAAAAAAGAAAAACAAATGCTCCATACTTTTTTTGAAAAGGATAATTTTATCTTGTCCTGCGGTGGTGGTACTCCATGTTATTTTAATAATATGAAAAAGATGAATGAGCAGGGGGTAACAATTTATTTAAAAACTGATATTGATGAACTGGTACAAAGGTTATGTGCTGAAAAAGAAATCCGCCCTTTAATTAAAGAAGTGAGTGATGAATTGCTAAAGGATTTTATTTTGCAAAAATTAAAAGACAGGGAACCCTTTTATCAAAAAGCAATGTATCATTTTAATACTGCTTATCTTTCTATTGAAAATTTTAATAAAATCATCCGTCAGCATGAATAGAACATTTCTTAAGTTAGGAGCCGTTATCGGGGCATTATCAGTTGCCCTGGGTGCATTTGGCGCTCATGCATTAAAACAACATTTAGTTACAGATGAGTTAGCTATTTTTGAAACAGCGGTTCGCTACCAGTTTTATCATGTATTTGCTTTACTTTCAGCAGGGATTTTATTTAAAGAGTATCCCAATAAGTGGATTAACTATTCAGGCAGACTTTTTACCGCTGGTATTATTTTATTTAGCGGAAGTTTATACCTGTTAACTTTTTTAAAAGCTTCAGCTATCAATAATTTTAATTGGGTTGGGGCAATTACTCCATTGGGTGGATTGGCTTTTATTTGCGGATGGCTTTCATTGTTTGCCGGTATTTTTAAAAAGTGATTCCCTTACTCTCCGGGATGATAAATTCTTTCAGCTTTACTTAATACCTCCTGCTTGTCTAAACTCATGTGTTTTGTTTTTTGCTGCAGGTATAAAGGAACCTGGTCTTCATAATGTTTTGAACCGGGATGATTAGAAGCTCCAAAAGCATTAACGGATTCAATTATTGGTAAACCGTTTTTAGGAAACCGTACCAGTTCGATGTATGCATCACCAAAATCATCCTTTACTTTTCCATCTTTATAGGGAACATTGCTCATAGCGGCGAGGACATCAGGTATGCCAGACAAAGGAAATTCATCTTTGCCGCGAACTAATTTTTGTAAATCACCCAAAACAATTCCCGTTCTTCCAAAATATTTTAACTGGTAATCTTTAATGTATTGGATTGTTTCCAATAGTTCGGCTGTTGTTAGCTGTCTTGGCGGTTGACCTGCTAATGTTTTGCTAATATGATTATAAAGTAAAAGAAATGCAGCGGCACCTTTACTTTCAGCTTCGCCTTTTTTATCCCATTGCTGTAGTGTAGTAATTATTTCTTCTGTTTCTTTATAATCAGTTGCTTTTAATAAATACAAACTGTCAATACCATAACGGTAATGTAATTGTGCAGGTAACTGCCGGTTAAATTTTATAAGTTTAAATGTTTCAAAATCTAGTTTTTCATTTTTGGGTATGAGTTCATAAAATTTTGCACTGCGGTTGTTGTCGTATCTTTCCCATGATGCGTTTTTATCAAAATCTTCCGGCTTTAAATTCTCATCTTTTTCTGTTGCTAAAAAGGGGGAGTGATTGGTATTGTATAAGTAACCACTTTTTGGATTAATGTACTGTGGTAAATAACTGAACGGGTAAAATTCTGTCCACAATGTTTTGGATGTATTACCAGGCACTGTACTCAGCCAGTTATATTCTTTTGACGGATTACGTACAGGTATCTTACCGTTGCTAACATAAAAGATAGTATCGTTTCTGTCAGCATACATAATATTAAACATAGGTATGCCAATCATATTCAGGGCAGACCTGAATTCTGTAAAATTCCTTGCCTTATCCATTTTATACCATTGTTCAAGTGCTTTAATATCCTGGTTGGCACCAAAGCGAACAGAGAAAACACCTTTTGCAGTTTTGATAGTTGCCCCATACTTACTCCAATAAACTTTTTTGTGTATAGTGACAGGAATGCCTTTTACTTTGAGTTTAACTTTTTTTACTTCTAAATCAATCCATTTATCATCGAAGCGGTATTGATTATTATTGGAAGGATTCATCTGCAGCTGAAACACATCAGTTTTATCCGGATAATTAACGGTATGTGCCCAACCCAGGTTTTCATTAGCACCATGAAGTATACAAGGTGCACCGGGAAATAATCCGCCCAAAATATTCAATCCTTCTTCACTCATCATATGCGCTTCATAAAATGCAACAGGTCCTTCTAATGGCTGGTGTGCATTAATAGCAAGAAAGGCTTCACCTGTGGTTGTTTTGGATGAATGTATTGCAAAGGCATTTGATCCACCAGAAATAAAACCAGGTAATGTGGGTACTTTGCCTCCAAAAATTTTACCCAACACATCATCTATCCCGGCTACTAAACAGACAGAAAATGTAGCTGCTGTTAAATATTCCTTTTCATTAATAGGAAAGCATTTTTTTACAATTACTTCTTCAGGATGTTTTTTGGCATAATCATTCAATCCCTGTAAATACCCCCGAATCAAGGTTAAAAATTCCGGGGAAAGTGTGTTGAATTTTTCCTCAACAATTTCCCGGCAACGGAGTAATGCAATAACATAATCAGCCTGTGCTCCTTTTTTACCAAAAGCTTTACCCAAAAGCCCTTTTCCTGAAAGGGTCAATATCTGAATTGTTTTAAAATCGTCTTCGGCATGTGCCCATGCCAGGCCATAAGCTGCTTCCGCATCTGTTTTCGCAAAAATATGCGGCACACCAAAACTATCTCTTGCAATAGTTACGTTTTTGGGATTGATTTGGCCTATACAAAATAACGGAAGTAATAAGCCAATAAGAATAACTGTATTTTTCATAAGTCAATTTAAATAATTCTTTTTAAAGTCTTTTCTTAACCATGGGTTATTTAATATCATTTAATTGAATAATAACAGCTTCATTTGATACCCGCTGATTTATTTTCATTCCCCCGGCAATCACCCATTTGTTCCTTCCGGCTGATACAATATTTCTTAAATCCATCCGCTGCATATTTACTGGTATTTCTTTTAATGAAAATTTTTGATTAAAGAGGTCATAAATCAAAACAGTACTGTTGGGATTAACCGGTTTTTTCCCCTGGTATGAAATGCCGTCGTAATTATAAGTTTCATTACTTCCGCCAAAAAAATAAATTTTTCGCCCTGCATAAAAAGCGGAAGACCGGTAACGGTATGGCAAAGTAAATTCGCCCCATCTTATCCATTTAATTTTGTATGGATTGTTTGGATCAATAATTCCCTTATATAAAATATTTACCGGCGGATATAATTTTTCATAAGCAGCTCCTCCAAGATAATAAATAGTGTCTTTAATAATTATTCCGCATCCGCCAAATACTTTTGCTTCTCTTTCATCGGGAACAGGTGTAGCTAATTTCCATTGATTGGTAAAGGGGTTATAAACCTGAACTGCAGAAATGTTATTAGAGTCATTCCATCCGGTAATAATAAATAATAAACTGTCTCTCCAAACAGATTGAATATGGTCATCAATTGGGAATAGTAAATCCGCAGCTTTTGTAAAGTTTTCTTTTTGGGGATCAAAAATAAAAATTTGTGCCGATGATTTTTCTTTTCTATCAGCATAAACAGTATAACCTCCCACGACATAAATTTTATTTTTAATAGTACTGGCAGAAGAGGCAATGCGGCCGGCACTGTCAGGAACTTCTCCAATATATTTTGCATTCTTACTGTCAATATTTATTTTAAAAACTTTTTTATGAACGCCGCTCCATTTTTTGGAACTGTCTAATCCATAAAAAGAGTACACCACCGTTTTCCCTTTTACTGTAACAGCTGCAACTGAATTATTGGTTACCGGTTCAGGCAGGAACAGGGTTTGCGCATCAGCCGTAAGCCGGACAGCCAGGAAAGTTAAAATCAAGAAAAGTTTTGTCATTTATTATTGTTGATAAATGTCTTTTAAAAGGCTGACAAAGGTCATTAGTAAAACTGAATTAATAAAATAGTTTCGTAAAAGCAAAATTTTGTGTATGAAAACGATTCTTGTTCCCATCGATTTTTCTGAAACATCTATTAACGCGGCCAGGTATGCTGCACAATTTGCATTACAAATTGGAGGCAAAGTAATGCTGCTCCATGCGTATCAGTACCCGGTTGCTTATCCGGTAGACAAGGGCTTACAGCTAACGGATGAAGGCATTAAGGAAATTAACATGAAAGAACTGAATAAAGTTAAGCGGATGATTGAAGCGGAGATACCATTAGTAAAACTTGAATATATAGTTATAAATGGAATATTAAGTGGAGTAATAAATGTATTTGCCGAAAATTTCAGAACTGATTTAATTGTTATGGGACTTTCCGGTGCAGGCAAATTGAAAGAAGTATTAATTGGAAGTAATACACTGGATGTGGCCAGTAATACTAAAATACCAGTAATAATAGTTCCGGAAAAATGCAGGTTCAGAAAGGTAGATAATGTAGCATTGGCTACAGATTTCAGAGATGTGGTGGAAAACATTCCTGACAAACAGGTGAAATATTTACTGGAAGCTACTAATGCAAGATTGCATGTGGTGAATGTAGATTATCATCATGAATACGCCACTGCTGATAGCCCTTTTCAATCCGGCTTACTGGATGCCATGTTTGAAGGATATCAGCCCCATTATCATTTTGTTGAAGATTATAATATTGTAGAAGGATTAAGCCGTTATGTTGAAGAAAAGAATATTGATTTACTGGTTACTGTTCCGCATAAGCATAATTTGCTGCATAAGCTTTTTGTTCCCAGTCATACAAGGCAAATTGTATTTCACAGCAAGGTGCCTGTAATGATTGTGCATGAATAATTAATTGGAAATTCCAACCCTGCATTTCATATAGTCATTTCTCTCCAGTTCATTCAGCATGAACATAGCTAAATCGCTTGTATTGATTTTATAATTGTTTGGTTGGGGCGGATAATCTTTATTAGTGAAATAATTTCCGGTTGGGTCGTTATTAGCAAGGTTGGGTGCACAAACAACAGTCCAGTCAAGGTTGCTGTCACGGAGATACTCGTACGCTTTAAAATGTTCTTTGCCTACCGGTAAAAATTGTTTGGGATAATCTTCCGTTTCAATAAAGAGTTTATGTTCGCTGGCATTCAATATACCTGAACCTCCCAGTGCAATTATTCTTTTAACATTAGCTTTCTTCATTTGGGCAATAATGTTTTTAATACCTAATGAACGTGTTTTATCTGTTCCGTCTGCCGCCCCTCCCAGGGCACTTAAAACTGCATCGCAACCTTGAATAGCTTCAAGCACATCTTTTTCATCAAATACTGCCCCTTTAATCAATTCCAGCTTATCGTCTTCAAATTTGATGTCAAATATATTGCGGCCAAATGCTCTTACATAATGGCCACGCCATATGGCTTGTTTAACCAGGTGTAATCCTACCTGGCCGGTGGCGCCAAATATTACCAGTTTCATGATGCAAAGTTAAATATTATAAAAGCCGGAAGGAGAAAATCTTATTTTTTGAAACTTTCAAACAGCACATCCAGCCATTCTGCTTTTTTGTCAAATACTGATTTTGCAAAAGAACAAAGCGGAATAATTTTAATATTGTTTTTACGGGCATATTCAACAGCAGTGTATACCAGTTGTAAGCCAACTCCTTTGCCACCCAGACTGTCATCTACATCTGTATGTTCAATTATCATTTTATCTGCTGAAGACATGGTGTAAACCATTTCGGCTAAAATGACCCATCCTGTCCTGCATAAAACATTCCTTTGGTACCAACCTGTTTGTGCTGAATAAGCATAGGGTATAAATTTATACTGATGAATAATGACAAGGCACTTTAAAAAAAAAGCCATAATACTAAGACGTGTTAGTTGGGTTATCAATTTTATTAAAAATAATTTGCCCAAATGAAATTTCTCCCTCATATTTGTGGTGTAATGAAACAGCAAATTCAAAATAATCATTGGTGGTGGCATACAACTCTTAGGGGGCTGTAATGTTATTACTATGTTTATTCAACATATTCAGGCCCCGATAATATCGGGGCTTTTTATTTGCTGCCGTGTCAAAAAGAAAAAAGATTTATGAAGAAAATTCAATTACAGACAAGTTGTAAAAAAATGCTGGCCGATGTGTTTACACCAGTGGGCATTTACCTGAGGGTTCGTGACCGTTTCCGCGACACCGTTCTGCTGGAGAGTACCGATCATCATGCAGCAGAAAACAGTTTCTCTTTTATTTGCATCAATGCGATTGGTGGGATTGAAATCAGTAATACAAAAGCTATTGAATTTAAAATACCAGGGTTAGCTCCGGAGAAAGCGCCGATAAAAAATGTAACTGATGTACCCAATATCATGTGGGAATATATGCAGCGTTTTGAAACAAATGTTGTTACTGATAAAGCAGGTAAGGCAGCACAGGGATTATTTGGTTATACTACTTATGATGCCATCCAGTTTTTTGATACTATAAAATTGAAATCATCTTCTCTTCAGCCCGCCATTCCATTAATGCGTTATCGTTTGTATCAATATGTAATTGCGGTAAATCATTTTAAAGATGAGTTGTATATCTGTGAAAACAGTGTGCCCGGTCTGGAAAGTGATTTGGCATTGGTGGAGTCATTGATAAAAAGTAAAGACGTTCCTGTATTCCCATTTAAGATTAAAGGAGACGAAACATCTAATATGACAGATGATGATTATAAACAAATGGTAGGTGAAGGAATAAAAAGTTGTTTCCGTGGGGATGTGTTTCAAATTGTTTTAAGCCGGAGGTATGAACAGAGTTTTACTGGTGACGAATTTAATGTGTACAGGGCTTTACGAAACATCAATCCATCCCCTTATTTATTCTTTTTTGATTATGGCGATTATAAACTGATGGGTTCTTCACCGGAAGCACAGTTGATCATTCAGAATAAAAAAGCAGTGGTACATCCTATTGCAGGAACGTTTAAAAGAACAGGTGATGATGAAATAGATGCGAAAGAAACTGAACGTTTATTAAAAGATGCCAAAGAAAATGCAGAGCATGTAATGCTGGTTGATTTGGCAAGAAATGATTTAAGCCGTATGTGCGATGAAGTTAAAGTTGACCATTACCGCCAGGTGCAGTACTACAGTCATGTGATTCATTTGGTAAGTGAAGTGAGTGGTAAAGTAAGAGATGGATATAATCCTTTTGACCTGATGGCAGTAACTTTTCCCGCAGGCACATTAAGCGTTGCCCCCAAGTTTAAAGCAATGGAGATTATTGATGCATTGGAACCTACTGCCCGCAGTTATTATGGAGGATGTATTGATTTTATCGGTTTTGACGGAACCTGCAACCATGCGATTATGATTCGGACACTGTTGAGTAAAAACAATACCATGGTTTACCAGGCTGGCGCAGGAATTGTAGCAGCAAGTAATCCCGAAAATGAATTACAGGAAACGAAAAATAAACTGGGCGCATTAAAGCAGGCAATAGAAGCGGCTCAGTTAATCGGTTAACCTTTCAACATATCAACTTATCAACAAAAAAATGAAAATATTAGTATTCGATAATTACGACAGCTTTACTTACAACCTGGTTCATTTGGTTGAAAAGATTACACATATTAAAGTAGAAGTGCATCGTAACGACCAGATACCATTGGAGAAAGTAAAGGACTTTGATAAAATTATTTTATCTCCCGGCCCCGGTATTCCTGTTGAAGCAGGATTGTTACTGCCATTGATAAAAGAATATGCCGCAACCAAATCAATACTGGGCGTTTGTTTGGGTCATCAGGCAATTGGTGAAGCATTTGGTGGAACTTTGGTGAATCTAAGTACGGTTTATCATGGAGTGGCAACACCTGTGAAAATCAAGGATCCAAAATCCAAAAAGCAAAATGCAGTATTGCAAAATCTGCCAGAGAAAATTGAAGTGGGGCGTTATCATAGTTGGGTAGTTAGTAAAGAAAATTTTCCGGCAGAGTTAGAGATAACTGCTGAAGATGAAAAGGGAATGATAATGGGGCTGCAGCATAAGACCTATGATGTGCAGGGGGTACAGTTTCACCCGGAGAGTGTGTTGACATCAGTGGGAGAAGATATTCTTCGCAACTGGTTAAGTGCTTAATTTGAAAATGTGCAAATGAAAAAAATATTACAATTTTTATTCGAACACAAAACACTCAGTCGTGAACAGGCTTATGATGTTTTGCTCAACATTGGTAAAGGTGTTTATAACGAACATGAAGTTACAGCCTTCATGACTGTGTATTTAATGCGCAGTATTACCATTGAAGAATTGCAGGGCTTTCGGGATGCTTTGCATGAGCTTTGTGTAAAGGTGGATATGGATGGTTTCCCGGTGATGGATATTGTGGGTACCGGTGGCGATGGAAAAAATACTTTCAATATTTCAACGCTCAGTTGTTTTATTGTAGCTGGTACAGGGCAAAAAGTTGCCAAACATGGTAACTATGGAGCATCCTCTATCAGCGGTGCATCGAATGTGATGGAGCAACTGGGTTATGAATTCAAAAGTGATAATGATAAACTGAAGAAAGAAGTGGAGGAAGCCAATATCTGTTTTTTACATGCGCCTTTATTTCACCCGGCATTAAAAACAGTTGGGCCAATAAGAAAGAATTTAGGAATGCGGACTTTCTTCAATATGCTTGGCCCGATGGTTAATCCTGCCTTCCCGCAATATCAATTAGTAGGCGTGTATAGTTTGGAGATGGCGAGGATTTATAATTATTTATTACAGCAAACAGACAAAGCTTTTACCATCATTCACAGTTTGGATGGATATGATGAAATTTCGCTGACGAATGATACCAAGGTTATTACTAATGAAGGAGAGAAGGTAATGACACCTGAACAATTGGGTAAACGTTTGGTAATGCCACAGGATATTCATGGTGGCAATAGTGTGGAGGAAGCAGCGAAAATATTTTTAAAGATTTTAAAAGGTGAAGGAACATGGGCCCAAAATGCAGTAGTATTAGCTAATGCTGCCATGGCATTAAACTGTACCGGTAATTTTAAAACATATGAAGATGCTTATGCTAAAGTGGTAGAAAGTTTGGAGAGTGGTAAAGCTTATCAGTCATTACAAAAACTAATCAGTCTGCAATAATGAATATACTGGATACCATCATAGCGTATAAAAAAGTAGAAGTGATCAAACGTAAAGCAGTTAGGCCTGTTGCCGAACTGGAAAATACTTCTGCCTTTATGCGCAAGACTTTATCATTAAAAAGTTCTTTGCTTGATGATAGCAAGACAGGCATCATTGCAGAATATAAACGTAAGTCTCCTTCCAAAGGAATCATTAATGACAGGGCGAATGTAATTGCTGTTACTACGGCTTATACAAAAAATGGCGCATCGGGTTTATCTGTTTTAACGGATGAAAAATTCTTTGGTGGCAGTACGGATGATTTGATGAAGGCGAGAGTAAACCAGATTCCTATTCTTCGTAAAGATTTTATTGTTGAAGAATATCAAATCCTTGAAGCGAAAGCAATGGGAGCAGATGTGATTTTATTGATTGCAGCCTGTTTAACGACTGGTGAAGTAAAACAATTAGCTGCTTTCGCAAAAAGCCTCGACCTGGAAGTGTTACTCGAACTTCACGCAGAAGAAGAGCTGGAACATATTTGCAGCGATACAGAAATTGTTGGAATCAACAACCGTAATTTAAAAACCTTTGAAGTGGATATAGAAAGAAGTTTACGGATGGCAGAAAAAATTCCGGCGAATAAAATTAAAGTAGCGGAGAGTGGTATCAGTTCGGCAGAGAATATAAACCTTTTTAAGGAACATGGGTTTCGTGGTTTTTTGATTGGGGAGAATTTTATGAAAGAAGAAAACCCCGGAGAAGCATTTATGGAGTTTGCTAATAAATTAAATAACCAAAAATAAAAGCGGGTATGAATATTAAAGTGTGCGGTATTACTCAGCTAAAACAGCTTCAGCAACTTGATAGACTCAATATCGATTATGCCGGATTTATTTTTTTCAAAGGGTCACCCAGGTATGTGGGTGATAAAATTTCAAAAGAGGAACTTAGCAATGCTGATTTTGATATAAAAAAAGTTGGTGTGTTTGTGAATGCGGGTTTTGATGAGATTATGAAAAAGGTAGATGATTATGCATTGGATGCGGTACAATTACATGGAGATGAAAAGCCGGAGCTTTGCGAAGAGATTTCCGAAAATGTGGAGGTGATAAAAGCCTTCCGCTTAAGTGATAATACTAAGCAGGGTATTGATGCGATGATTGATGAGTATGACGAAGTATGCGATTATTATTTGTTTGATACTGCAGCCAGGAGCGGTTTGTTGGGCGGAAGCGGGGAGCAATTTGACTGGAAACAATTGAGTAAAAGCAGGATTGAAAAACCATTTTTCCTGAGCGGTGGTATTGGAATGGAGGATGTGGCTAAAGTAAAAGCCTTTAAGCATCCTGATTTTTATGGGGTGGATATCAACAGCCGTTTTGAGAAAGAACCTGGTGTAAAAGATTTATCAATGGTAATGCAGTTTAAGATGGGTTTGAAGAAGTAGAGGTTAAGGATATAAAGTATAAAGGGTATATAAAGTAATTGCGATAAAGCTTTTATGCCTGGATTATATAAAGCAGAATACTTGAAATCTATAATATTATGCGAGTAAAGGTCTGCGGGATGACCCAGTTAAGCCAGGTAGAAGAACTGGCTTCAATGGGTATCACCTTTGCAGGATTTATTTTTTATCCCAAGAGTCCGCGGTATGTGTTTAAATCGTTAACCATTACCGAGATTAAAAAGATATCGAACATCAACAAGGTGGGTGTGTTTGTAAATGCGCCGGTTGAGGAAGTAATACATATGGTGGATGAATGCCGGTTGAGTATGGTGCAGCTGCATGGAGATGAAACGCCGAAGTATTGTGAGAAGATTGCAGATTATGTATCAGTGGTAAAAGCTTTTCGCATCAGTGATGATGATAATATTGAATGGATGATAAGGCCTTATATGGATGTGTGCGATATGTTTATGTTTGATACGCTGGGTGCAGGTTATGGCGGTACGGGAAAAAAATTTAATTGGGATTTGCTGAAGAATGTCGCTATTGATAAGCCATTTTTCCTCAGTGGTGGTATTGAGCCAGGTGATGAAACCAAATTAAAATTCTTTGCACAGGAACCGGTTGCCAAAGCATTATTTGCAGTAGATATCAATAGTAAGTTTGAAACAAGTCCGGGTGTGAAGGATATGAAACTGGTGAAGGAGTTTATGAGGAATTTAAATGGTTGACAGGTTGATAAGAGAATTGATGAACAAAGAGCCAAATGTACAAGTGAGTGACACAACAAAAGTATAATAGCAGTACAAACGTTAAGTACAAAATAAAATGACAACAACACAAACATATCAAAAACCTTCGGAACAGGGTTATTACGGAAAATTTGGCGGGGCTTATATCCCTGAAATGTTACATCGTAATGTGGAGGAATTGAAAAGCCGTTATTTGGAGATTATGTATGAAAGCTCTTTTCAAAAAGAGTTTAGAGATTTGCTGAAAGATTATGTGGGGCGACCAACACCGTTATACCTGGCGCAGCGGTTGAGCAAACAATTCAACACGCAGATTTATTTGAAGCGGGAAGATTTATGTCATACTGGAGCACATAAAATCAATAATACGATTGGCCAGATTTTGCTCGCAGAGCGGTTGGGTAAAAAAAGAATTATTGCAGAGACAGGTGCCGGTCAGCATGGCGTGGCAACAGCAACCGTATGTGCATTGAAAGGAGTAGAGTGTATTGTGTACATGGGTGAAAAAGATATTGAACGGCAAGCGCCTAACGTAGCACGGATGAAAATGCTGGGAGCAAAAGTAATTCCGGCAACGAGTGGCAGTAAAACATTAAAAGATGCTACAAACGAAGCGATTAGAGACTGGATTAATAATCCAAACGATACACATTACATTATTGGTAGTGTAGTGGGTCCACATCCATATCCTGATATGGTGGCAAGGTTTCAGAGTGTGATCAGTGAAGAAACAAGATGGCAGCTAAAAGAAAAAACGGGTAGTGAATTGCCGACACATGTGATGGCTTGTGTGGGAGGTGGCAGTAATGCAGCGGGTGCGTTTTATCATTTCTTAGATGAGTTGAGTGTACAGTTGATTGCGGTGGAAGCTGCCGGTCATGGTTTGAACAGCGGCATGAGTGCTGCTACCACACAACTTGGCAAACCGGGTGTATTGCACGGAAGTAAAAGTTTGGTGATGCAGACAGAAGATGGACAGGTGGTGGAGCCGCATAGTATTTCGGCGGGTTTGGATTATCCGGGTATTGGTCCATTACATGCACATTTGTTTGAAAGTGGCAGAGGTGAATTTTTAAGTGCGACTGATGAAGAAGCATTGGCTGCGGCTTTTCAATTAGCAAAACTGGAAGGAATTATCCCGGCATTGGAGACGGCGCATGCATTAGCAGTTTTCAATACAAGGAAGTTTAAACCGAGTGATGTGGTGGTAGTTTGTTTGAGTGGAAGAGGGGATAAAGATTTGGCGACGTACATGAAAGCAATGGATGTATGACAGAACAGTTCAGATTAAGAAAAGCTTCGGCTGAAGATTCTGTATTCTTTTATAACGTAAAAAAGATTGTTCTGAAAAAATACATCGAAGAGATTTGGGGTTGGGATGAAGCGTTTCAACTGAAATTTCATGAGGAAAATTTTGATATGGACAAAACATTCATTATTGAAGTAAATCAACAGCCAGCGGGTACAGTGGAGATAAAAGAAGATACGGAAAGAATTTTCATTTGCAGCTTATATATTTTACCTGAATATCAAAACAGAAAAATAGGAACTGGTGTGTGTGAAAGGTTTATGAAAATTGCAGAGACACAAAAGAAAAGAATTTGCCTGGAGGTATTAAAGATTAATGTAAATGCGCAGAAATTATATGCAAAACTGGGATTTATTTTGTCAGGAGGAGACGAGACTAAATATTTTATGTTTAAAGATTATCTATAATGAGCAGGATCGGAGAAATATTTAAAAGGAAAAGGGAAAAAGTTTTAAACGTGTACTGCACAGCAGGCTACCCGCAACTGGATTCGACTTTAAAAGTGATGAAGGCATTACAGGATAATGGTGCTGATTTAATTGAGTTGGGTATGCCATACAGCGACCCTTTGGCTGATGGCCCGGTGATTCAACATAGCAGCAGTATTGCATTAGCAAATGGCATGACCATTAAAACATTATTTGAACAACTTAAGAATTTTAGAAAAGAAATTAAGGTACCTGTCATATTGATGGGCTATATGAATCCTGTATTGCAATATGGATTTGAAAAATTTTGTGCATCAGCCGCTGCTGTTGGTATTGATGGATTAATCTTACCTGATTTGCCGGAATATGAATTTGAGACAGAGTATGGAGCCATCATAAAAAAATACGGGCTGGATTTTATTTTTTTGGTCACTCCCGAAACAAGCGAAGAAAGAATAAAAAAACTGGATGCATTAAGCACAGGGTTTTTATATGCAGTATCCTCTTCTTCCACAACAGGCAGTGATAAGAGTATGACCGATGTGAATGCTTATTTACTGAAGCTAAAAAGCTTGCAGTTGAAGAACCCTGTATTAGTTGGTTTTGGCATAAAAGATAAAGCAACATTTGATACTGCTTGTGCAAATGCAAACGGAGCAATCATTGGGAGTGCTTACATAAAAGCATTGGAGAACAGCAGGGACGTAACAACGGCAACAAAAGAATTTTTAGGTAAAGTTTTAAGATGAGCGGAAGACGGGACTCGAACCCGCTACCTACAGCTTGGGAAGCTGTCGCTCTGCCAGGTGAGCTACTTCCGCTGACAATTGATGAATGAAAGTTAATGAATTTAGTAATTATAAAATACAACGCCGGAAATATTCAGTCAGTACTGTATGCACTGGAGCGGATAGGCATGGAAGCAGTAGTGACAGACGACCATGAGCTAATAAAAAAAGCAGATAAAGCGATTTTTCCAGGTGTAGGTGAGGCCAGCAGTGCTATGCGTTACCTTAAAGAAAGAGGATTGGATGAAGTGATCAAAAATTTGAAACAACCGGTGCTCGGCATTTGTTTGGGAATGCAACTGATGTGTAAATACTCGGAAGAAAATAATACGGAGTGTTTGGGAATATTTGATGAACAGGTAAAATTATTCAAACCAGCCGATGCAGCTTTAAAAGTTCCGCAGATCGGCTGGAACCAGATTTATGATCTGAAAACCGATTTGTTCAAAGCGATTGAGAATAATAGCTATTGCTATTTTGTCCACGGGTACTATGCGGCTTTGGGTGAACATACTATAGCTACAACAGATTATGGGCAACCTTATAGTTCAGGATTGCACAGGGATAATTTTTATGGGGTGCAATTTCACCCCGAGAAGAGTGCCAAGGTTGGCGAACAAATTTTAAAAAACTTTTTGAGCTTATAAGATGCAGATAATACCAGCAATAGATATAATAGATGGTAAGTGTGTAAGATTAACACAAGGCGACTATTCACAAAAGAAGATCTACAATGAAAATCCATTAGAGGTTGCTAAAGAATTTGAAGATGCAGGATTAAAAAGACTTCACCTGGTGGATTTGGATGGAGCAAAGTCCGGTGCTGTAAAAAATTGGAAAGTGTTAGAGACTATTGCAGCGAAGATTTCTATGATTATTGATTTTGGCGGGGGTATAAAAAAGGAAGACGATGTAAAAATTGTTTTTAATTCTGGCGCAGCATTGGCAACAATAGGAAGCATCGCTGTTAAAAATGAAGAAGAGTTTGTAAAGTGGTTAAAACAATTTGGAGCAGATAAATTTTTATTAGGCGCTGATGTTAAGGATGAAAAGATTGCTGTGAGCGGCTGGCTGGAAACGACTGATGTGTGGATCTATGATTTCATTGAAAAATATATTAATCACGGAGTACAACAAATCTTTTGTACCGATGTAAGCAAAGATGGAAAGCTGGAAGGTCCGTCTACCGAATTGTATAAAAATATTATCAGCCAATTTCCACAGTTACATTTTATTGCCAGTGGCGGAGTAAGCTCCTTTAAAGATTTGGAAGAATTACAATCAATAGGATGCAGCGGAGCTATTGTAGGTAAAGCCATTTATGAAAACAGGATTTCGTTGGAAGAATTAAAACGATTCAAAAACTAAAATGGGCTTAACAAAAAGAATTATACCATGTCTGGATATTAAAGATGGCCGCACTGTTAAAGGCACCAACTTTGTCAACCTTCGTGATGCGGGTGACCCGGTAGAACTGGGTACTTTCTATGCACAGCAGGGAGCTGATGAATTAGTTTTTCTCGATATTACTGCAACAGTCGAAAAAAGAAAAACATTAAGTGAATTAGTGAATCGTATTGCGCATCATATCAATATACCTTTTACAGTAGGTGGTGGTATCAGCAGTGTGGAAGATGTGCATGTGTTATTGCAAAATGGAGCTGATAAAATTTCTGTCAACACTTCTGCGTTTAAACGTCCTGAATTGATTCGGGAATTGGAAAAAGAATTTGGTAGCCAGTGTGTGGTGCTGGCAATTGATAGCAAAAAAGAAGAGGATGGTGAATGGTATGTGTATTTAAATGGAGGTCGCACCAAAACAGATATGAAATGTATAGACTGGGCAAAGAAAGGAGTGGAGCTGGGTGCAGGCGAAATACTTTTGACCTCGATGAATCACGATGGAACAAAAGCTGGTTTCGCCATTGACATAACAAAGAGGCTGGCAGTAGAATTGCCTGTTCCGGTAATTGCATCCGGCGGGGGAGGTACTATGCAGCATTTTGTAGATATATTTATAGATGGAAAAGCTGATGCTGCCCTGGCGGCAAGTATTTTTCATTTTAAAGAAATAGCCATACCTGACTTGAAGCATTATCTGAAAGAAAAGAATATAGAAGTTAGAATTTAGATGAATAATCTTTTGACACATCAATAATTATGAAAATAGATTTTAAAAAATACAGCGATGGATTAGTTCCGGCCATTATCCAGGACTATAAAACACAAAAAGTATTGATGCTGGGTTTTATGAATGAAGAAGCATTAAGTAAAACAATGAGTGAAGGTAAAGTGACTTTTTATAGTCGTACTAAACAACGATTGTGGACGAAGGGCGAGGAGAGCGGTAATCATTTGCTGGTAAAAGAAATACTAAGTGATTGTGATGATGATACTATTTTAATAAAAGCCCAACCGTTGGGACCGGTTTGTCATACCGGCGCTGATACCTGTTGGAGCGAAAAAAATCATGCGGAAGACTTTTTATTTTACCTGGAAGAAATCATTAGCCTGCGCAGGCAGGCAGCACCAGAAAACTCTTACGTTGCCTCACTTTTTGCCAAGGGAATCAATAAGATAGCTCAAAAAGTGGGGGAAGAAGCCGTAGAACTGGTTATTGAAGCCAAGGATGATAATAAAAATTTATTTTTAGGGGAGGCAGCCGACCTTTTATTCCATTTTTTAATTTTGCTTAACGTTAAGGGTTATAATTTGCAGGATATTATTTCTGTACTAAAAGAAAGACACTCAAAATGATGAAACAATTTTTATCCATAATTTTTTTCCTTCCCCTGCTTGCGGGTGCACAAACATCAGGTAAAAGCTTTTCAGTTAATGGAACTATTAAGGGAGTTGCTAATGGCACTACCGTTTTTATTTTTAATGAGGAGATTAGTTCAGATACAGTGGCTAAAGCTAAAGTAAGTAACGGTAAATTTACCTTAAAGGGTACTGTTCCTGAAAAAGCTTTGTATTATATCGGGTTTAGCAATAATCCTAAACGTTACTATCTGTATGTAGATAATTTACCAATGGTTTTTACCGGTGATATTAACATACTGGATAAGGCCAGCGTTACGGGTTCGCCCGTTCATGATGAGTTTAAAGGGATGACAAAAATTTTTGACCCTTTGCTCAATAAATTGAATCAACTGGGTGCGGCTTACAACACCGCCACCAATTCGCAAAAAAAAGATTCTTTATTTACTCAAATAAGAGCAACAGTAGAAAAAATAGATGCTAATGTAGATAGTTACATAAAGAAAAAACAGGGTTCTGATGTAAGTGCTTTGATTTTATTAATCACCAGTAATCTTTCGCAGGATTATACGATTTTGGAAGATCGTTTCACCTCTTTAAAAGAACCTGTACAAAATTCTTACTACGGCAAATCTTTGCAAAGCATCATTAACAACGCTAAGATTGGAGCAGTTGGTACAAATGCTGTTGATTTTACACAGGCAGATACCAATGGAGTTCCTGTAAGTCTTTCTTCTTTTAAAGGGAAATATGTGCTGGTTGATTTTTGGGCAAGCTGGTGCGGGCCCTGCCGTCATGAAAATCCAAATCTCGTTGCTGCTTTTAATGAATTTAAAGAAAAGAATTTTACAGTGCTGGGTGTGTCACTGGACAAAGGTAAAGCTCCATGGTTACAAGCTATAAAAGATGATGGGCTAAACTGGACACATGTAAGTGATTTAAAGTTCTGGAGTAATGAAGTAGCTCAATTGTATAAAATAACTGGTATCCCACAGAATATCCTGGTTGACCCTAATGGAAAAATTATAGCTAAAAATTTAAGGGGGGAAGAATTACAGCAGAAATTAAAAGAAATTTTACAATAATTTTTTCTGTCACAAAATACTTGAAGGCCCGTCAGGGCCTTTTTTTATATAAAAATTAAACTAACTTTAATACAATTCCTTTCCCTTTAAATTCCATAACATTTTTCAAAATCTAAAACCTTATAAATGTCCTCTCAGCAAAAAATTAAAGAAGCAGTTAGCCGCAGCACTAAAGCTCTTTCTTTAAAACCTTCACTGGGTTTAGGTACAGGAATATCAAAAGCGAAAATCACGAATGGGCTTACTTGTGAGGTAACCGAAGGGAATTATAAGTTAATTGCTGATATGCCTGAATCAGTTGGCGGTAATAAAGCAGGTCCAACACCGGGTGTTTATGGCAGGGCCGCTTTGGGCAGTTGCCTTGCGATAGGGTATATGATGAAAGCTTCTGCCAAGAATATAAATATTGATTCGCTGGAAGTGGAAGTGCAGGCTGATTATGATGATGGTGCTTTGTTCGGAACTTCTGCTGCAGCACCCGGTTATTTAGAAGTTCGTTATACGGTAACCATAGAAAGTGATGCTGGTGAAGATGAAGTTTTGCAAATGCTGGATGAAGCAGATAAACAGAGCCCGTACTTAGATGTATTCAGCAGGGAACAAAAATGTATCCGTACTGTTCATATTCAGTCAACTAAAATCTCCTCTTAATGGAACCTGCTCTGCAACGCCGTGTGCAACGTTATGGCTGGGATAAAGCCGCTGCTTATTATGAAGGTTTCTGGCAAAAACAATTATTACCTGCACAGCAAAAATTATTGCAGTTTGCCAATATAAAAGGCGGAGATAAAATTATTGATATTGCCAGCGGTACGGGCCTGGTAAGTTTTCCTGCTGCTGAACTGGCGGGGAATAATGGCTTTGTATTGGGTACTGATATTTCTGATAAAATGGTTGAGTTGTCAAATTCCTTTGCAAAAGAAAGAAAGCTCTCCAACATAAGTTTTCAACGAATGGATGCAGAAGAATTAAATGCTAAAGATGAAACTTATGATATCGCTTTATGTGCATTGGGATTGATGTATGTTACTGATTATTTAAAAGCCATAAAAGAAATGTGCCGTGTTTTAAAACCAGGAGGATCTGCCGTGGCAGCTGTATGGGGCAAACGGAATAATTGTGGCTGGGCCGATTTGTTTGAGATTGTTGACCGGAGAGTAACCTCAGAAGTTTGTCCTATGTTTTTTAATTTAGGTAATGCTGATATGTTACAACGGTATTTTACTGCAGGAGGGTTTAAAAATATAGCGGAGGAAAGAATTAGTAATATACTTTTCTATTCTTCTGATGAAGAAGCTTGTGGAGCTGTTTTTTTAGGCGGACCTGTTGCATTGGCCTATAACAAATTTTCTGATGAGGTAAAGAAAGAAGTACAACTGGAATATATTGACTCCATCAAACAATTTAAACAGGCAGATGGTTATTATGTGCCGGGAGAATTTGTGGTAGTCGTTGGATACAAATAAAAAAGGGCATTAATCCTGATGCCCTTTTAAAATATCATTCAAATAATCTTATTGCACATTAAAATCAACCTGTATATCACCCCACGTTAAAGAAACTTTTCCTTCTTTGCTGATAGTGAAATTCATTTTTTCAGCAAAGCTGGCAGCTTTACCAGGTTTTACTTTTACTCTTAAGGCATCATCCTTTTCATTATAATTTGTTCCCCACTGATCCCATGTTTTATTAAAAATAATGGTCCACTCATCTCCCGAAATAGAATACAAACTATACTTTCCTTTGGGTAAACTTTGCCCCTCAATTTTTACATCTTTATCCACTTCAAATACAGTGGCTTCATTAGCACCGGTACGCCAAACTTTTCCAGCCATTGGTTCTACATCTTTCCCAATGGTTCTTCCTTTAATGGAAGGCTGACTGTAATCAATAGAAACAGTAACACCGCTTGCTAAAGTTTGTTTCGCCAATGCAGGGGGGCTGGGCCGTTTTGATTTATCACCTTTCTGCCCGCATGCAGTTAAGCTTAATAAACTGAAAGCAGAAGCTGTTGTAAATAATAAAAACTTTTTCATGTTATATTTTTTTTGAGGGGATGAAGGTAAAAGAAATCTTACAGGAATATGCGCAGCATAATGGCAAAGCCAGTGTCTTTCTTTGGATTTTCAATAATTTTAACAATATGTACACCATTGCGGCTTATTACTTTAAAAATGTCACCTTTCTTATGTTTTATAATTTCCCTGTCTAACTCTGGTAATAAAACGCCTCTTGGCAACAAACTAAAATCACCGCCATTTTTCCCACTACCATCAATATTATAAGTGCGGGCAAGGTCTTCAAACTTTGCTTGTCCTGATTTTAGTTGTTTAATAAAATTGTCTGCCATTGTACTGGCAATTTTCTTTCGGAAGGTTATTGTATCAAATAATATATGTGAAGCATGGTAAAACATATTATAAGCCTTACCTGCTATAACTACTATTATACTGTCACCGGGGAAGGGGCCATAAGCTTTCCCGATTTTGCCGGTATAAGCAAGGCTGTCAGCAATGCCTAAATATTGCCCTGGGCTAATGACTGAAATAGTATCCAACCTGTATTTTTTTTTCCATTTTTTGGCAAGGGCAATAGGATCTTTAGATTTTTCCAGTTCTGCTTTCATCTGGTTGATACGGGCTGTATTACCCTGGCTAAAGGCAACAGAAAAAAATAAAAGCGCAGTTAATAAAAGGCCAAAATATTTCATCAAACTACTGTTTAAACCTGCAAAGTAAAGGGAATATTACTAATTGCACCGGGTGGCATGGGAATTGATAACTTTGTTAAAACAATTTCCGCGGTTGTCAATCGTTTAATAAGAGCATGAAGGCATTTTCCTATTTATATCAAAAATTATTATTAATTATTGCAGGAAGCATGATTTTCCTTTCAGCCAATGCTCAATGGAAGGATTATATGATTGGGACGAAGGGGGATACGCTTAACCGCATAGACCAGCAAAATCAAAAACAGGGGCCATGGGTTATAAGGATTGATGAAGTTAGAGGCGAGCCTGGCTATGAAGAAGAAGGAATTTTCAGGAATAATAAAAAGGAAGGTGTTTGGCGCAAGTATAATTTGCAGGGCGATTTAGTGGCCATTGAAAATTATCGCTGGGGAAATAAAGACGGTGTACAGCAATATTATACCATGTTTGGTGATTTAATAAGAGAAGAAAGCTGGAGGGCTATTAATCCCGATAATCAATATGATACTGTTCCGGTTTATGATTTGGAAAAACCAGATTTTATTAAAGAATACAGGATCGTAAAAGTGGATGGTTATTCTTACAAACATGGTAAATGGAAATTCTACGATCCGCCAGATACTAAAGTGGTGAAATCAGAAATGTATTTCATGGATAAAATTCAAAATGGAGATGAGGGAGTAGCTAAAGCAGAAGAAAAGAAAAAAGAAACTCCGAAAACCAAAGAAATACTTGAATATGAAAAAAAGAATGCAGGTAAGAAAAAGATAAAAGTGCGGACAGGACAGACAGGAGGAGGACGATAAGAATTGAGTTATTAGCTCTGAGTTCTTAGTGTTAAGTTCAGCTGAATTCTATTTTATCATTATAATCAGCCACCAGTGCCGGGTAACCGGCAGCCAAAATGCTACCATCTCGCTACAATTTTAAAATTCACCAGCCTCGGAGTTAAACGATTGGGTATTGTAAAAATATTATTGGCAAAATCTTTTATCAGCAAATAAGAAATCGTATTGGGCCGGTCAATGATGTTGAAGATTTCTAAACTTGCCCAGATGTTTTCAAAATTCTTAAACGGGCTGTGACTTCTCCTGTTTGCTTTTTCTGCATCTAATAACAAAGCGCTGAAACCAAGGTCAACTCTTATATATGGATCAATTGTTAACGCATTACGGTATTTGGTGCTGTTGGGAATATTGTAAGGAAGATTGCTTCCGTACAATGCATTCAGGTGTACTTTAAAATTTTTATTGGTACTTAAATAATCCTGGAAAAATAAACCAAAAGTTATTAAACGATCAGTTGGTCTGCGTAACCAACCGCCATTTACTTTTACACTGTCAATAGGTTGATTTAATGAATCAACTTTATAATTAAACCAGGAATCGTTATCTAAGTTTTCCCTGCTTTTCAAAATGCCAATGCTTATCCAGCTTTCGGCATCCTTTACCAGTTCACCAAATAATCTTGCTTCCAGACCCGCTGTATAAGCTTTAGCATTATTTTCTCCTGAATAACGGATCCGTACATTATCAATATCGTAAGGTACTACATTGGTCATGTACTTATAGTATGCCTCCAGTTGTATACGGTAAGGACGATTGCCAAGTCCTGTAAAATTATAATCTAGACCTGCAACGGCCTGCCAGCTTCTTTGTGACTTTAAATTGGTATTCACCGTCCCGTCATATCTCCTCAACTCACGGTAGAACGGTGGTTGATTATAGGAACCTGCAGCAACACGTAACACAACATCTCTTTTCCAGAGTGGTTTCCATGATGCCTGTAACCTTGGGGATAATAAAAATTCTTTATTGAGTGTATTGTAATTGAAACGAAGTCCTGCCTGTAATGTAAATCGCGTTGTGTCTTTAAATAAAATATTATCCTGTATATATCCCTGGAATCTTGTAATATCAATATCAGCTTTTGATTTTATAACTTTATTAAGTGTAAGTAATGCTGGATTATAAGGAAGTGTGTATCCGCCGGAGTCCTGCAGTTCCCATTCATTTAATTTGTCATCTATTATTTGTCTTTCTGCACTTAATCCCCACTGGTAATAATTTCTTCCTTTTTCCAATGAACCTTTATGCGAAAAATTATAGACATTAATGTTCAGTCTGTTGCGGGCAAAGTTTTGAAAAACACCGGCACCAAGCGGATTAGTAATTAAACCAAAATCATTGGTGTTTTTGTCAAAATCTCTTTCACCAAATAAATAGGCTCCTGTAATATCAATGGATTCTTTTTCGTTGTTTTGAAAACGGCTGGCCATCCATTTTAACCGTAAATTTTTCCTCGGCTGATTGACAGCAGCCACGCCAATCATATTAGTTATGTAGCGATCAATCTCCCTTCCGTCAAAAAAAATATCCAGGCCAAGATTGGCAGTAAAGAATGGGGAGAAGACGGAAGAAGTTTGCTGAGAAAATTCAGGTGTTAATTTGAAACGGGTACGGGAAATATTTCCCAATGCTTCCACACTCCATTTATTACTCAATTGCCAGGTTAGGTAAGATTGAAAATCTACAGACGATGGGATGTAATTCCCTTTTGTTTCCTGGCTGCCTAATAAACTTGCATTGGTTTTTTGACGAATGCCTGCTATATAAGTGAACTTATTGTTTTTTGATGTTCCTTCTACTTCCAGTCCCTGTTCCAGTAAACTAACATAAGCAGAACCACCAAATCTTTTTGGTTTCTTATACTGAATGTCTAATACTGAAGACATTTTATCGCCATACTTTGACTGGAAACCGCCATTAAAGAAATTGATATTACGAACCATTTCAGGATTAATAAAACTTAATCCTTCCTGCTGACCACTGCGAACGAGATAAGGACGGAAAACTTCAAAATCGTTTACATAAATCAGGTTCTCATCATAATTACCACCGCGTACAGAATATTGAGAAGTTAATTCGTTATTGCTGCCAACAAATATTTTTATTAAACTTTCTATTCCTCCTGTTGCTGATGGAATGGTTAAAGCTAATTTGGGATTAGTGATTTTTATAAGGCCGGGTAACGTTCTGTCTATTTGATTGGTTACTACTACTTCTTCCAGTGTTTTGGCGCCGCCTCTTTCCAATTTTATTACTACTCTTTCTTCTTCGTTTTCACTTAAATAAAAATTACGCTGTTCAGATTTATGACCAAGAAAAGAAAATATTAGTGCAAATGGTTTTTCTGCCGGCACTTTAATTCTGAAAGTACCTGAATCAGTGGTAATGAGTCCTGATTGTTTTCCTAAAACTTCAATGGACACTTTTGCTAAGGGCTGTTCATTGTCATCCACTACCTTGCCGGATACATGGGCATATTTTTTTTGGGCGATGCAAAAAAAGGAGGTTAAAACAAATAAAACTATAAGAGTTAGTTTTTGGTTGGTTGTTTTCATCAGCGAATGTGCTTCAATATACGAATTGTTTCTGCAGGGTTAGAAGATTTAAAAACAGTGTTACCAGCTACCAGTACATCAGCTCCTGCATCAATAATAGATCTGGCATTATCTAACGTAACGCCACCATCAATTTCAATTTTAGCTTTGCTTCCGCTATCATCAATCATCTTTCTTAACTCCTTTATTTTAGTAAGGGTGTTAGGAATAAATGATTGTCCGCCAAAACCCGGGTTTACACTCATTAAACAAACCAAATCAATATCACCAATAATATCTTTTAAAAGGTTCACGGGAGTGTGGGGATTAACTGCCACACCAGCTTTCATCTCTAACGCTTTTATCTGCTGAATATTTCGATGAAGATGGGTGCAAGCTTCTATATGTACCGTTAAGATATCAGTACCGGCTTTTTTAAATGCTTCGGCATATTTTCCCGGTTCTAATATCATCAGGTGAACATCACATGGTTTGGCAGCTTTTTTCCGGATGAACTCAATTATCATTGGCCCGAATGAGATGTTGGGTACAAATCTTCCATCCATCACATCTAAATGAAACCAATCTGCTTCACTTTCATTCAGCATTTTACAATCTTCTTCTAATCTTAAAA
>JBLMVP010000318.1:0-6699 GCA_050256755.1 Sphingobacteriales bacterium
GTAGGAGACAAAAGTATTTTCGCAGGAAAATCCATTATTGAGTAAGCGCTTAAATCCACCATTATCCTGGTACCGATCGTAATAACGGTACAGATAATCCCAGCGCATTTGATCAATCACCAACCCGATCACTAATTTAGGTCTGCTGGTATTTACAGGCTCAGGCACAATAACATTTACTGCAGTTTGTGAAAAGGAAACTACGGATGCAAAGAGAAAACTACAATTTATAATGCCTTTAATCATAACTGGTGATGACTGAAATTTTCCACACCCGGTGGAATAACATTTAAAATACTATATACCGGTGGAATAACATTTAAATACTATATAAATGTAATTTACGCCAAAATAATTCTTCTAACCCAACCGCATACGATATTCTCGCGGCGACATTTTCTTATTCTTCTTAAAGATGCGGTTAAAGTTGGAAAGGTTGCTGAAACCGGTATCGTAACAAACAGCAGCAATAACTGCATCTTCTTCCTGCAATAATTTACAGGCCTTCTCAATGCGTATTTCATTTAAAAAACTAATATAGGTTTTTCGGGTACGGGTTTTAAAATATTTACAAAACGCTTCTGTACTGAGATTAGCGATACTGGCCACTTCATCAAGTTTTACCGGGCGGTGATATTCACGAAAAGTAAATTCCATTACTTTGTTAAGGCGTTTGCCATCGTAAGTTTTAATGCTTTTGGGTAAGGGTTGGGAGGCAAGGGTATGCATTTCCTTTTTAGTACCCAATGCTTTTATAATTTCCAGGAACAATATGAGTTTGTCAATAGCTTTTGCTTTGGTGAGTTGCTCCAGTTTTTCGGCGAGGAGTTTCTTTTTTTCCCCGCCAATGCGAAACCCGGCAGCACTATTCTTTAAAAAGTATTGCAGCGGTTTTAATTCCGGCAATTGCCAGAAAGAAGGATGGATTGTGGTTTCATCAAAGAAAACTGAGACAGCAATGGCATTGGATTTCTTTTTAAAGTAATGTTCGTCATTACGGAACACATGCGGCTGGTTAGGGCCAATAACAAATACATCTCCGGAAGTAAATGGTCCCACATAATCACCAGCAACTAATGTACCGTGACTTTGTTTGATTAACGTAAGCTGAATTTCGGGATGCTGATGCAGGTGATTGTATAAATGTGGTACCTCATCAACCTGTACCCGGAAAGCTTCGGCTGTGTTCTTTGGAATCTGGAAAGGAACTATCCTCATCTGTACTAAATTATCCAATAAAGGTACATTTTAAAATAAAAAAGGCTAAAATAGTACCAGTATTGATTAATACAGGTAAAGGGTTTGATGAATAGCAATAGTAGCTTTGTAAAAAAAATTATACATGGCTATTGAATGGAAAGGTGTTTTCCCGGCCTTACTTACACCGTTTACAGCACAAGATGAATTAGACCTTCCATTATTTGAAAAAAACCTCCAGGCTCAGTTAGTAGCCGGGGTTGAAGGTATTATCCTCGGCGGCACTTTGGGTGAAGCAAGTGTATTGACTGTAGAGGAAAAAGAACGCCTGGTAAAATTTGCCGTAGAAAAAGTGGCTGGAAAAGTACCGGTAGTATTAAACATCGCTGAAGGCAGTACCCGTGAAGCATTGCTACAGGCACATAATGCACAGACATGGGGAGCCAAAGGTTTGATGATGTTACCTCCCATGCGTTATAAACCTGATCATCGTGAATGTGTTGCATATTTTAAAACTGTAGCAATAAATACTGATTTGCCCATCATGATTTATAATAACCCGGTTGATTATAAAACGGAAGTAACATTGGACATGTTTGAAGAATTAATTGAATGTAAAAACATACAGGCTGTAAAAGAAAGTACCCGTGATGTAAGTAATGTAACAAGAATGATAAACCGTTTTGGCAACCGCATAAAAATATTATGTGGTGTGGATACTTTAGCAATGGAAGAATTGTGTATGGGTGCTGATGGATGGGTAGCAGGGTTGATAGATGCGTTTCCGGCAGAAACCGTTACCATTTATAAATTAGTAAAAGCAGGAAAGATTGAAGAGGCGGCGAGAATCTACCGCTGGTTTTTACCTTTGCTGGAATTGGATATTCATCCGAAATTAGTACAATATATAAAACTGGCAGCTAAACAAACAGGTATCGGAAGTGAAGAGGTAAGAGCCCCGCGTTTACCTTTGGTGAGTGAAGAGAGAGAAAGGGTGTTGAAGATTATTAATGATGGGATTGCAACAAGACCAACTCTCTAAGTTAAATGTCAGAAGTTAAAAGTTTAAAGTTATGAATTACACAGATACAAGTATTGATGAAATCAATGTAATAATGAACAATGCATGGAATGCTTTTCATGCTTACCGCAAATTATCATTGAAGCAGCGGGCAGATTTTATGAGAGCTATTGCTTTTGAACTGGAAGAATGCGGCGACGAGCTAATTTATACTGTGATGAAAGAGACCAATCTTCCTGAAACAAGATTGCGTAGTGAAAGAGCCAGGACAATTTTTCAATTAGAAAATTATGCACTGGCTTGCGAAGAAGGAACGTGGTTAGAAGCAAAAATTGATACTGCCAATCCTAATAAGAACCCACCCAAGCCTGATATTAGAAAGATGCTAATCCCTATAGGACCTGTGGTTGTGTTTGGTGCATCTAATTTTCCTTTAGCGTATGCAACTGCCGGTGGCGATACTGCTTGTGCATTTGCCGCAGGTTGCCCTGTTATTGTAAAATCACATCCGGCTCATGCCGAAACATCTACCATCGTTGCCAATGCCATTTTACATGCAGCAGAAAAATGTAATATGCCCAAAGGAATTTTTGCACATGTGTATGGAGCATCATTTGAAATAGGTAAAGAATTGGTGATGCATCCTTATACTAAAGCCGTTGGTTTTACCGGTTCATTTATTGGGGGTAAACAATTATTTGACTGGGCCAATCAGCGCAAAGAACCTATTCCTGTTTTTGCTGAGATGGGAAGCGTCAATCCTGTTTTTTTATTACCTGAAAAATTACAATCAGCTTCTGCCGATATTGCAAAAATATTAGCCGGCTCAATTACTTTAGGTGTTGGGCAGTTTTGTACCAATCCGGGTTTGATTATAGGAATTGAAAGTGAAGCATTGCAGGCATTTATTCATGATTTAGGAAAAACCATTCAGCAAATTGCACCGAGACCTATGCTGCATCCGGGGATTACAAAAGCATATAAAGAAAAGAAAGGAACTGCTTTATTGCAGGAAGAAGTGCATTTGGTAGCCGAATCATCTGTTGAGGTTACTGAAAATGAAGGATTACCAACTATTGCCACTGCAACAGGGCGGGCCTTTTTAAATAATTCTGTTTTGCACCAGGAAGTATTTGGTCCCTACTCTATTGTTGTTCGTTGCAAAGACATAAATGAAATGATTGAAGTAGCGAAACATTTAGAAGGACAATTATCTGCCACTTTTATGGCAACGGATAATGATATAAAAAACAATGAAGAGCTCGTGGAAGCCGTAAAAAATATTTGTGGTCGCTTTTTAATAAATGGTGTACCAACCGGAGTAGAAGTTTGTTTGAGTATGCAGCATGGCGGACCTTTTCCTGCAACAACTGATTCAAGATTTACTTCAGTAGGTGCTGATGGCATAAAACGTTTTGCAAGACCCATTGCTTTTCAAAATTGGAGTAATGATTTATTGCCGGTTGAATTGAAGAATGAAAATTTACTGGCCATGTGGCGAACCGTGAACAATGTTCTTACTAAAGAAAAAATATAATTATACAAGCTCTTTGACAAGTTATATGGAAACAGGTAATGGTTTATCTTTTTTAATATCTGCAAATACAAAATAAGCTGTTACTATCATAGAAATGATAAAATAAGTCAGCAAGACATAAGTAATGCCGGGTAAAAAATGTTTAGCCCCAAACCAATCGCTTTGTGAGTAAAGAATATAAACACCAAAAGCATTTTTCCCTGCTTCCCAAAGCAAAGCGTATGGATTACGATCCATCAGTTCGGTATAGGCATAAACTGTAATAAATACAAAGGCTCCATAGAGATAAATGTAATATTCATTAAGCTGGTTGATGACTGCAATATTTCCAAATAAATAACTGATGAATAAAAGAGTGAGTGTTATCTGCACCCAGGCCCAGGCCTGAAACATTGCAGAGACTTTTGTATCGTATTTATTAAAATGATAAACATCAGTTATTTTATAAATGGGATATTTTTCAGCTACATCAGCAGGACGCCATCCGGTCGGCATCATCCAGATACGGAATTTATCTTTCCAGCTTTTGGTAAGCCATGCATCTTTTATCAATAACCACATGTGTATGAAATTTATTTTGATAGGATTCCATGTATGTACTGGCCTGGTGATCCCGTAAACCGGTTTCACATCCGGTAATTCTTCCTGGTAAGTGCCGAATAATTTATCCCAGAAAATAAATATCTGACCGTAATTTTTATCAATGTATTCTTTGTTGATAGCATGATGTACGCGGTGATGAGAAGGTGTAACAATAATTTTTTCAAGAAAACCCATTTTATTGATATGCTGTGTATGATACCAGAATTGTGCAAACAAATGCAGCGGCGCTACCACAGCAATCACATTTGCAGGAACTCCCAGCAATGCGGCAGGTAATAAAAAGATGGTAAAAATTTTAAAGATAATTGAAACGCTCTGCCGCAAGGCACAGGCTAAATTAAATTCTTCGCTGCTGTGATGAATGATATGTGCGTTCCAGAAAAAGTTATACTCATGGTCAATACGATGACTCCAGTAACCGGCAAAGTCCAATGCAATAAAAGCAATGAAGTAAGTTAAAAAAACTGACTGAATATGCAGAACAGCAATATTATTTACCAGCCATCCATAAGTGATGATAGCAATACTTAAACCCAATACATCTTTGGTAACATTAGTAACACCGCTGCTGAGGCTGGAAATCATATCGAGGTTACGGACTGTGTCCCTTCCTTTATACCAGCCATACCATTTTTCGAGAAGTACCAGCAGCAAAAATGCCGGCATAGCAATAAGCAATATCTTACCGTAGGTTTCCATATAGCAAAATCAAATTGAGTAATACAAATTTAAAAATGATTATCGATAATAGATGAAAAATAAACCCATCACAAAAATATACCCTAACGCTACTCTCAACCGCTTTGGCGGGTGGACATTTCATTGCGTGGATGCGCATACCTGTGGCAACCCTGTAAGATTGGTGGCCGATGGGGGCCCTGAACTGGAAGGAAATAATATGAGCGAAAAACGTCAGCATTTTTTACGGGAATATGACTGGATAAGAAAGGGATTGATGTTTGAGCCAAGAGGTCATGATATGATGAGCGGAAGCATTTTATATCCGCCGCATGACCCACAGAATGATGTGGCGGTATTATTTATTGAAACCAGTGGTTGCCTGCCAATGTGCGGACATGGAACTATTGGTACTATTACGATTGCTATTGAGGAAGGGTTGATTCAGCCTAAAACTCCAGGAGCAGTGAGAATGGAAACTCCGGCAGGATTGGTAAATGTGAAATATGAAATGAAGAATAACAAATGTGTGAGTGTACGGCTCACTAATGTTCCTGCCTTTCTTCATTCAGCAGAATTAACTGCCGATTGTCCTGATTTGGGAGAATTAACAGTTGATGTTTCGTATGGTGGAAATTTTTATGCGATTGTAGATGTACAGAAAAATTTCAAAGGTTTGGAACACTACCCGGCAGATAAATTAATTGCATGGGCAAGAGATCTGAGAAAAAACATTAATGCAAAATATGAATTTGTTCATCCGGATGACTCAACCATTAACGGTTGTAGTCATATTTTATGGACAGGCGCTATACTGAATAAAACATCCACTGCCCGCAATGCTGTGTTTTATGGTGATAAAGCCATTGACCGCAGTCCATGCGGTACCGGCACCAGTGCAAGAATGGCGCAATGGTACAGCAAAGGTTTATTAAAGAAAAGTGATGAATTTATTCATGAAAGTATCATTGGCAGTAAATTCATTGGAAGAATTGAAGAAGAATTAATGTTGGATGGGAAAAAAGCCATTCGCCCGTCTATTGAAGGCTGGGCAAAAATTTATGGATACAATACCATCAGCATTGATAAGGATGACGATCCCTATGCATATGGATTCCAGGTGTTGTAGTGAGTAGTGAATGGTGAATGATCAATGGTAAATAGCACTTCAATGGTAGTATATCGTCAATCGTCTCAAATACATTCTTATGAAACAATATGTAATCATTGCTCAAGATGGAAAGGATGAACAGGCATTGGAAAGAAGACAAACTGTTCGTCCCGTTCATTTAGCCGGTGCAAAAAAAATAAAAGACAATAACAATTTTGTATTAGGCGGTGCCATGCTGGATGATGCCGGTAACATGCGTGGTTCTGTAATGATCGTTCAGTTTGAAACAGAAGAAGCATTTCGGCAATGGTATGATAACGAACCTTATATTACTGGTGGTGTTTGGAAAACCATCGAAGTAAAACCTTTCAGGGTAGCGGAAGTATAATTATAAATATTTTTAAAATTATTCACATGAGAAAATTAATTGCATTATTTATTATTATTCTCGCCGGAAAACTTTCTGCCCAAAACATTCAGAAATACTGGCCGGTAAATTTTTCCAAAGTAAATATTACGGATGCTTTCTGGAAACCGAAACTGGAACTCGTT
>JBLMVP010000319.1:0-5141 GCA_050256755.1 Sphingobacteriales bacterium
TCCTTTTCATGTGTTTATCTTTTTCAGGCTTCAAAACTATTGAGGCTGAAAATGAAAAACGGTTAATCAACTTTGGTTTAATGTTAATTAAGGTTAATACATTGTTTAAAAAGATAGATACAACCCTTAGCCAGTTAAATTCATCTATATTTTTTTTAACTTTAAAAGAAAATGAACAATCAAAAACAGGTAAGTCTATTTTTTTGTATCCTGATGGATACAGTTGGTTATGCCAGCTATGCAGTTCCTTTCCTGGGAGAGTTTTCAGATATTATCTGGGCTCCTGTATCTGCCTTTATCTTTTATAAAACTTTTGGCGGATGGAA
The DNA here is from genome assembly GCA_050256755.1 of Sphingobacteriales bacterium. Taxonomy (GTDB): domain Bacteria; phylum Bacteroidota; class Bacteroidia; order Chitinophagales; family Chitinophagaceae; genus AWTP1-9. The sequence continues at coordinate 327 of JBLMVP010000319.1, forward strand.
AGGCGCTTTTGGTGGTATATTCAATTTTATAGAGGAAATTTTTCCCGGCCTTGATTTTATTCCCTCTTTTACAATTATGTGGTTATTGAAACAATTCAGTAAAGCCAAATCAACTCCTCTGGTAAAAATTGCTTAATCACCATATATAAGGCATAATTTTTTTCACCTTAATTTGATAGTTTCGGTATTCATCTCCATACATTGCTACTAATTTTTTTTCTTCCAGGTAAATACCAATGGCCAGGTAAACTAAATAAATAATAAACAGGTAGAGATTTTTATAATAGGGCCATGTAACACAAAATGCAATAAAAAATAAAGTAGTGCCGCTGTATAATGGATGGCGTACAATACTGTTTAGTTTGTCTTTTTTCAAAACATCTGCCTTTTCATTAGTAATACCTGTAAAACTTTTTAAATCATAATGTAATCCTGAAACAAGCATCACCACTAATCCGGCAATCATCAGCATTACGCCTGTTACATAAGTTGTAACAGAATGTTTAAACAGCATAGAAGACGGCAGCTGAAATTGAAACCACAACAGAGCAATTAATCCCAACAGGAAAAAAAGATTATAAACAATACGGTAATACCTTAATGGTGAAGCCGGAAATGTTTTTTGAAACCATTGCTTAGGTTGTGCCGATGCCAGCCAGCTATGCAGGAAAAAATACAATGCCCATAACACAAGCAAAACAATCATGTAATAAATGTACTGTAATAATTGCGGGTATTATTGAGCCGCTTAAAATGAATAACTATTTATTTGCACTTGGCCTTACCTTTTCATCATCTTCTTTATCATAGATAGTAATGCGGACCTTCCACTCCAATAATTCGTAAGCCATGCTTAATTCGATATGCAGGTTATGATTGTAAACGGTTTCAGGTGCAAAGTTAAATATGGTACTAATTATTTTCCTTTCGTCTGAAGGTGAGTCCAGCTCCCCTTTTACCGTGTATTGTATACCTCCGTTATCCAGCCGTACAGAAGTATTATGTATCTGGCTATAGAGATGTTTATATTTTTTACTGGCAGCCTCATAATCATCCGTTTTTAGCATAAGAGCCTGCCAGGCCGCTGTTTCCTGCCTGGTATTGCGCATTTGTACCACCGTACATTCTTCTGATCCCGGAAGTTTAATCGTTGACTCAAATTCTGATGATTCTGGATTATCAATAACTGATTCCCCTTTCAGGTTGTTGAACTGGTTACAGTAGTCTGCCATGATTTTATCAAGGGCCTGTTTAAATTCAGGGGAATTATTAAAAGGCTTTAGCTGGGCGTAGCCGGGAGCAAATGCCGTAAAAACCACAAGAAGCAGGACTAGTATTTTTTCTTTAATCACAGGAGTAGATTTAGCAGCAAATTAAGAATTTAAGTTTAAAAAACTTATATTAAAAAAAAAGTTTGTGATGCCTATTGCAAAAAAGGAAAAGGCTTGTTAAATTAGTGTTACCAATAAATCCTATGGACCATGAAAACAAATCAAACTAAAACCCAGAACCCTTTAACCTTAGCTTGCAAAGAAATTATTTCCAGATTAGCTTTATTGTTTGAATCGCCAAATCAGCGGGAGTTCCGCCGGCTGAAAAACTTTATTTCTCAATAATAAAGTCAGGCTTGCAAACAAAATAGTTGTTCCCGGTTGTTCCGGAATAACTAAAAACAAAGCTTGTCATCCTATTTTAACTTTTAGTTGAAATAAATTGACATAAGATTTGCAGCATTCTTACGTTAAAAGGAATGCTAATAATTAAAACCAATATAGTATGAATAAAACCCACACTGCCCACAGCCCAATGCTCGCATCCGTTATTCGCAATTTTTTTGCCCGTTTACGTCAAAGTCCAACTATTTACCCAATACGTTTTTATAAAAAAGGAAAGAGCTTTCGCCGTCACTGGCAAGGCCCTTTAGTAAAATAATTCTTTTTATAACCCAAAAGAAAACAAAGAAGCCCACATCTGCCGGATGGATGGGGCTTTTTTAATTTTATAAATATCTTATATATCTTAACTAAACAAATATTCCACATCTGCCCTTGTCAATGATTTCACAAACGTAGCATCATCCGCAATTAAATCTTTAGCCAATGCTTTCTTGCGTTCCTGCAGTTGTAAAATTTTGTCTTCAATAGTATCCTTGCAAATCATGCGGTAAGCAAATATATTTTTGGTTTGACCAATACGGTGAGTACGATCAATAGCCTGTTGCTCTACTGCCGGATTCCACCAGGGGTCAACAATATATACATAATCGGCAGCCGTTAAGTTTAAACCCACACCACCTGCTTTCAGGGAAATTAAAAACACCCGGCACTCATCATTATTCTGGAAACTTTCAATGGCCCTTTGTCTTTCTGTAGTAGAAGTGCTGCCGTCAAAATATTCAAAAGGTATTTCCTGCTCTTTTAATTTTTCCTTTATCAAAGCCAGCATACCGAGGAACTGTGAAAAGATTAAGGCTTTATGGTTGCCAATGTTTTCACTTATCTCTCTTGCCAGTTCCTCCAGCTTGATAGAAACGTTTGGATATCTTTCTTCTTCGTTCATGATGGCAGGGGAATCGCATATCTGCCGCAATTTCATTAAGCCTTGCAAAATGGTTAATTGTGAACGTCCAATACCTTCCTGATCTATTACTCCTAAAATTTTATCACGGAAATCATTTCGGAAAGCATCATAAATTTTGCGTTGTTCGTCTTCCATCTCACAGAACAAAATGGTTTCTGTTTTATCCGGCAAATCTTTTGCTACCTGTTCTTTGGTGCGCCTAAGTATGAATGGATATAATATTTTTTTGAGATGGTCTTTTTGTTCCTGCTCGCCAAACTTATCAATTGGCGTGGCAAATTCATTACGGAAAAATTCCACACTTCCCAGCATACCCGGGTTAAGAAAATTCATCTGTGCATAAATATCAAAAGTATTGTTCTGCAATGGTGTACCACTTAAACATAAGCGGTTTTTTGCTTCCAGTAAACCGGCAGCTTTGGTTACTTTACTTTGTGGATTTTTTATTGCCTGCGATTCATCCAGTATTACGTAATCAAAATTTATATCCACCAGTAATTTAATATCGCTGCGCAGTGTTCCGTAGGTAGTAATAACAACGTTGGTTTGAAGTAATTGCTGTTTATTCCTTGTCCTTGCTCCACCATGATGAATTTGATACGTTAACTGTGGTGTAAATTTTTTTATTTCATTCTCCCAGTTATATATTAATGTGGTTGGACAAATAACAATAGCATGCAGGCTCTTATTCCGCTCTTCATAATGACGTAAATACGTTAACGCCTGTACAGTTTTACCCAAACCCATGTCGTCAGCTAAAATTCCACCCCAACCCACATCACTTAAATAATTCAACCAGTGGTAACCGCTTATTTGATACGGCCGGAGTATATGGTCAAGCGAATGGGGTACTTCAATTTCTTTAATATTTTTAAATTCTTTTAAACGCAGGTATTTTTCTTCCAGCTCTACCATTACTTCCTCTTCATCACGATTTTCGTACAACTCATCAATAACACTGTAATAATATTTAGATAAACGGAGCTGCCCATGTTTTCCTTCACCTACTTTAAAGAGTAACGAATATTTCTTTAACCAATCTTCCGGCAAAATTCCTAACGTACCATCCTGCAATTGAACAAAAGACTGTTTATTAGCCAGTGCTTTTTTTACATCGGCGATAGTAATTTGCTGATCGCCAAACTGTATGTTAACTTTCGCATCAAACCAATCCATTCCACTGCTGATGTATACCTGTGTTTTGGGTTTGGCCGTATTAAAGCGGAAATTTTTTAATGCTTCAAATCCTGCTACAGGAATTTTCCATTCATTCATGGCATCCACAAAAAGAAAGAACCAATTATTCTTTAATACATCTGTCCCTCTCCATACGAGATTATGCCCTCCTTCGGGACGAATGAATTGCGAATGCAATGCTTCCAGTTTTTGCAGGAAAGCATCTTCAGCTTCTTTATTCCTATGAACAATTAAAATTTTACCATCAACCGGAATGGTGATGGTATCTTTTTCATTTCCCTTTACTTCAAATCCTTTGTAATTAAATACTGGGCCCGAGTGATCGCCTCCGAACTCGCGCGCGCACCGTCTCAACATGGGGCCGGCGGCGTTCCCCGCGCTCCAGGGCGGTCACGGCATGGACCGACAGCCCGCGATCGTCGCAAGCTCCTCCTGCGTGTAGCCGGCCGTCTCCGGAGCGCCTTGAGTTGCGCCCAAAGGACCGCGGAGCGCCAAGTGTCAGGACTCTCCTCCAGACTGCCTCTGCAGGACGCCATCGATGTCCTTCAGCAGCGCGTCGATCGAAGCCTTGCGGCCTGCTGCGTACGCGACGGCCCACCGATCCGGTCCGAGCAGCGCGCGCGCGTCTCGTTCGGCCTGGTCGCGGAGATCCCGAACCGAGTCGTCGGCAAACCTGGCGCCAGTTCGGTCGGTCACGGCGTCCAGGGCGCCCAGAATCCGCGCCGCCCACGCGTCGTCTCCCTTCAGTGCGGCCGCAGCGGCAAGAGGGACCAGCGTGTACACGAACACGAGCTTGTCAGCGAGCTCGCGGATGCGTGTGAGACTTTCACGCACCAGCGCGATCGCCTCGTCGGGGTTCCCGCGCCGCACCGCCAGAATGGCGCGAACATACAGCGCCCGCGACAGGAACCACGGACCGGCGTGTCGAACTATCGATGTGGCCTCATCGAGCAGGTGCTCCGCTTGGTCCGTGTCCCCGGTTGCGAGGACTACCCGCGCCATTCCGATCAGTGCAGCCCCCGTGCCCCACGGGATCGC
>JBLMVP010000320.1:0-6606 GCA_050256755.1 Sphingobacteriales bacterium
TCTATCCGTTTTATTAACTGAATTTTCTTTTGCGTATTTGCTGGTAAGCAAAACCAGCAAGGACAATAAGTATAACAGGTATAGCAATATTTATTATTTGCCATTTTGTTCTTTGCTCCTCAACTTTAGCTGTATTCAGTAAACGCAACGCCACATCTTTATTACGGGTTTCAATAATACCGGATGAGTTAATTAAATATTCCAGTGCATTTTGTAAAAAAATATTGTTGGCATATGATTGTTGCTGGCTGTTACTTAAACCCATTGGCGGAGGGGCATCTTGCTGGCCCGGCATTTTATTTAAAACAATGTCTCCATCACTTACTACAATCATTTTATTATCATCCGCACATTGCATTTTAAAGGGTGAGTTATACCATTGTTGAAATTTGTTTTTGATTTCTTCTGGTGTTCGGTGGGCAAAAGTAGAATTGAATTTTCCTTCCAGCAGATAAGCAACGGGAAGAAACTTTTTGTTATAAAGTTTTGGCTCTTCTATTGTTTTTAATTCCTGTAAACTTACAATGGCGGGAGTGCTTACAAATTTTGAATTTTCTGATGTGCTTAATAGTACCGTTTTTTTAATTCCCCCGGCTTTTACGGTATCAATGGAATTGGCATACTGACTTAATACCGGCTCAATATTACGGGTGATAGCATTATTATTAGAAGGAGTTAGTAAGGGATAGTAGTTAAATGGTACTGGCTGAATTTGCGGTTGCCCTCCGGCATTGCCAACTACAATAGGAACAACATCGCATTGAATATCCTGTACCAAATCACGATTGATACGAACACCATATTTGAATAACTGGTCATCTAGGTTTAACCCAATATCATAAGCAACTGTTTGGGTTAAACGGGCAAGGCTGTCTTTATTAGCATCGAGGTTATCTAAAAACCATAATGCTTTACCACCCTGCATGATATATTGATCAATTTTTTGCTTAACTGAATCTTCAAATTTAATGGTTGGCTTTACAATGATAACCGCATCAACAAGTGTTGGTATGTAGGACACTTCATTGAGATTTAAAATTCCCCAGTTAAAATTCCTGCTTAATGTTTTTCCTAAATCATAAACTTCCGGGCCAGTTGGTTCTCCATTGCCAACTATATAGGCAACTCTTGGTTTTTGCTTTTGCTGAATTTTATCAATGGCATCAGCGATTTTAAATTCCAGTAATGATTCAGATGCATTGATAGACTTAGCTTCATTAATTTGCCTCGTGCCTGCGAGAGGGTCTGTATCGTAAATTATTTTTCCCTTGAGCAAATCAATGGCAATTTTTCTTTCTCCTTTATTAACCACAGCAAATGGAAAAAGCATCACTTTTTCTTCACCTTTTTTTGTTTGTGCTTCTCTTGAATAGGGTTGTAGTTCAAAAGATGCCAGCATGGTCATATAAGCCGAATCCTGTTGAATAGCCTGGGGATCAATAAAACGGTAAACTAATTTTTTCCCTGCATACTCCTTCATTTCGTTTAATAAATCCTTTGTACTGTTTTGCAATTTGCGAAAATCAGCCGGCAATTCTCCTTCCAGTAAAACTTCTACGCTAATGGTGCTGTCTAATTTTTGCAGCAATTTTTTTGTAGGGGAAGAAAGCGAAAATCTTTTTTCTTCTGTCAAATCTATTCTGAATTTATAATGGGAAGCTGCAATATTTGCTATTACTAATAGGGTAACTAATAGTAACCACCCATATTTAGCATTTAATAAAAGAGATAGTGTTTTCTTCATGGATAAATGGCCGGGGGGTTAAATTTTTTTGGCCAGTCTTTTTTGGGTGAGTAATAAAAATAAAATCACAACCGATATAAAATAAATAATATCCCTGCTGTCTATCACACCACGTGAAATACTCCGGTAGTGAAAATCAATTCCAATTTTTTCAACGTAATAATCGGCACCTGATTTTAATTGTGGTAATTGGCTGAGAGAACTAAATCCAAAATACAATACAAAACAAACAAAGGCACTCAGCAGAAAAGCAACCACAGCATTATTGGTTAAACTGCTGCAACAAAGTCCGGCCGCCGTGAAAGCAGCACAAAGAAAAAACAAACCTATATAAGACCCGGTAATTCCCCCAATATCTAAGGTAGTTCCTGCAGCAGCAAGTGACTTTAATGAAAAAACATAAACTACAGTTGGTAAAAAAGCTATGACTACCACTATCAACGCTGCCCAGAATTTTCCTGTTAATATTTGCCAGGAACTTAATGGCCGGGTTTTTAATAATTCAATTGTTCCGGTTTTGAATTCATCAGCAAGTAAACGCATGGTTACTGCGGGTACAAGCAACAACAAAATCCATGGGGCCAGTTCAAAAAACTTATCCATACTGGCATAGCCATCATCTAATATGTTTGATTTATTAAATACGAAAAGGAACAACCCATTCAGCAAAAGAAATATTATAATGGCTATATAACCCGTAAGGCTGCTGAAGAATTGCCGGAGTTCTTTTTTACAAATGGACCACATGTTGGCAAATTTAACCAAGGGAATGGGAAATGATGAAAATGAAGATAGAAACTTGGGAAATTGGGTTTATTTTAGAAAAAAACCTGCCCCGGAAGAAATCATTTTAAAAAAAGAACCGTTGCGCAGCGTTTCCTCATCATGCATTGTCAATATATCTGGCCTTGCGTTTATGACCTTTAATGGCCGCTTACCAAACTAACTATTGTATTTTGAATTTAAGGTTTACCGGCAAATGGCCGGATTCCGTCTCAGATTGCAAAACAAAAAAGCTGTACCCAAAACCAACTGCAAAAAATAACCCCGCCACCAGGCGGGGTTAGTATTTTAATACTTTCAGAAAATTATACTGAAAAACTATCACCGCAACCACAGGTTCTGCTGGCATTAGGGTTGCTGAAGAAAAACCCTTTTCCGTTCAATCCATCACTAAAATCAAGCGTAGTATTTACAAGATATAAAAAGCTTTTTAAATCTGTTACCACCTTAACACCATTATCCTCAAATACCTGGTCCATTGGTTTTTGTTCGTTATCAAAATCAAGTTTATAACTCAGACCGGAACAACCGCCACCAACTACAGATACTCTTAAGAAATAGGAATTGTCACCCGCAACGCCGGCGTCTTTCAACAGCTTGCTGACCTTTTCCTTTGCTTTATCGCTAACATAAATGGCATTAGCCATTTCTACCGCACTCATATTTCAGATTTAATTAATGAACAATTTTTTCTTCCAGCTTTAATGCTTCCATACCATTCTTAACACGGTAATCGTTGATAGCTGCTTTAATAGCATCTTCTGCCAGTACTGAACAGTGGATTTTTACCGGAGGCAGATTTAATTCTTCCACGATATCCATATTATCAATGGTTATGGCTTCGTCAATTGATTTTCCTTTCAACCATTCTGTGGCTAAAGAAGAAGAAGCAATAGCACTGCCGCAGCCAAATGTTTTAAATTTGGCATCTTTGATTAAGCCGGTAGCATCATCTACTTCAATTTGAAGACGCATAACGTCTCCGCATTCAGGTGCGCCAACCAGGCCAGTACCAACATTGGATTTGCTCTTATCAAGTGTACCAACGTTTTTTGGATTTTGATAGTGATCTATTACTTTTTCTGAGTATGCCATAATATTTATTTATTGATTTGAAGATTAGTTAATTTGAAGATGATATTTTTATTACTAATATGGAAACTCATCTTATAATTTCCATATTAGCCAATTGACTAATGATGCGCCCACTCAATGGTGTTTACATCAATTCCTTCTTTATACATTTCCCACAGGGGACTCATGTCACGTAGTTTAAGAACGGTATTACTTACCTGTTCAATTGTGTAATCAATTTGTTCTTCTGTAGTGAAACGTCCTAATCCAAAACGCAGTGAGCTATGTGCTAAATCGTCACCAAGACCCAATGCTTTTAATACATAGGAAGGCTCTAATGAGGCAGAAGTACAGGCTGAGCCGGAACTTACTGCAATGTTTTTATTAAAACCCATCATCAACCCCTCACCTTCCACATATTTAAAGGAAATATTGCTTACATGAGGTAAACGATGTTCTACACTTCCGTTCACATAAGCTTCTTCTAATCTCAACAAAGCATTTTCCAGTTTATCTCTTAATTTACTAATGCGTTTAGTATCAGCTTCCATATCCGTCATACATAATTCACAGGCTTTACCAAAGCCAACAATACCCGGAACGTTTAAGGTGCCGCTTCTCATTCCTCTTTCATGACCACCGCCATCCATTTGGGCTGTAACTTTTACCCTTGGATTTTTGCGACGTACATATAAAGCACCCACACCTTTGGGACCATACATTTTATGTCCGCTAAAAGCCATTAAATCAATACCATCCTTATTTACATCAACAGGTATTTTACCTACAGCCTGGGTAGCATCAGTAAAGAAAAGTACTCCGTGTTTTTTAGCAATGGTACTTATTTCTTTTACCGGCTGAATAGTACCAATTTCATTATTGGCATACATGATGGCAATAAGAATGGTAGTTGGTTTGATAGCAGCTTCCAGTTCATTTAAATCGATTCGGCCATCAGGTTTTACTTCTAAATAAGTAACCTCGCCACCTGATTTTTCAATATGCTTGCAGGTATCTAAAACTGCTTTATGTTCTGTGGTAGCCGTAATAATGTGATTACCCTTGCTGGCATACATTTCAAACACACCTTTTATGGCAAGGTTATCAGCTTCGGTTGCACCGGATGTAAAAATGATTTCTTTAGGGTCGGCGCCAATTAATTTAGCCACCTGTTCACGGGCATAATCCACGGCTTCTTCACCTTCCCATCCAAAAGAATGGTTACGGCTGGCAGCATTACCAAATTTTTCTATAAAATAAGGTATCATGGCTTCCAGCACCCTTGGGTCCATCGGTGTTGTTGCATTATTATCTAAGTAAATAGGAAGTTTAAGCATATTTCTATAACGTTTAAAAGTATTATTTTATGTATAGGCGCAAAATTAATCCAGTTGGTTCTATATTTATGGTTATGAAAGTATTAAACTCCTTTTTTTCCTTATTTCGTAAACGTTTATTGTATAATAAAAAGTAGACTGTAAATGCTTAAAATTGAACATATTGGACTGGCAGTTAAGAACCTTGAGTCATCCATCCGGCTTTTTGAAAAACTGCTGAATAGCCCCTGCTATAAAACTGAAAGGGTGGAAAGCGAAAAGGTAAATACTGCCTTCTTTATAAAAGGTGAAACCAAAATTGAACTGCTGCAAAGCATTGATGAAAACGGCGTGATTGCAAAGTTCATCGAAAAGAAAGGAGAGGGAATGCATCATATTGCTTTTGAGGTGGATGATATTGAAGCGGAAATGAAGCGTTTACAATTGGAAGGATTTGTTTTATTAAATGAGCAGCCAAAGCATGGGGCTGATAATAAGCTTGTTTGTTTTTTACATCCTAAATCAACCAATGGGGTTTTGATAGAACTTTGTCAGACCATAAAATAAATTTTATGCTGATAAGAAAAGCTGAAGAAAAAGATATCCCTTCTATCACACAGCTTTTTAAAGAAACTATTGAAACAATTAATTCAAAAGATTATAATGAAGATCAGGTAAAAGTATGGTCAGCCGGTTATGCTAAAACTGATCGCTGGATTAACAGGTTGACTTCCCAATATTTTATTGTAACAGAAACAGAAGGAGTAATTGCCGGTATGGGTTCTATAAGTCCTGAAGGGTACCTTGATATGATGTATGTACATAAAAATTACCAGGGCAGGGGAATTGCTTCAGCAATAGTGGATGAACTTTTAAGTAATGCTGTAAAGAATAATGTACCGCTTGTTACTTCAGATGTTAGTATTACAGCTAAACTATTTTTTGAACGCAAAGGATTTACTGTTGTTGATAAGCAAAAAGTAATGCTAGGTGAAGTAGAATTTATAAATTATAAGATGGAGAAGAGAATGTGAGTTTTGTTTACAATTCTTATGTTGTTGGCAGTACTATTTTCTTTCTATTAACTCCCAACTGTTTTCAGGTGAATCATGGCATTCTGGCTTCCTTTTTATTAGTAAAACACATTCTTTCCAGACCTTTATAATAACCATTTTCAATTTGGCTTAATAAGTTTACTGGTATGGGCAGAAATACTATTGTTGAAAAGATTTGTTTCATCTTAATAATTTCTTCAAGGACACATGCATTGCTATCAATCCATAAGTTTATAATACTAAATCAAAACTCTCCCGCTTCAAACCTAACTCCCCCACCTCAAAGCATCATCACGCTGCCTAAAACCCGGCTGCGCCAACCTTAAAGGCAAATTTGCCTGGCTTTAAGCCGGGGCTACCCACCTCAAACCTTAGGTGAACCACACGTAAAGGTGGGGGTAGATACCTTTTAGGGTGGGGGTGGCCACCCTTTTGCAAAACCTCACCCTGCTTTGAAGTGGGGGGTACCACCTTTAGGGGTGGCAGGGGGTACCCTTTGGAGTGGGTCACCCTACCAAAAAGGTGAGCCAGCTAATGTTTTGGGTGGGAGGGGGTACTACAAAGGTGTGGTAGTGGGATTTTTTCGTTAGTTTTACCAGTATTTTATGGGTATGGTGGGAAGATAAGTAAAAAT
>JBLMVP010000321.1:0-3529 GCA_050256755.1 Sphingobacteriales bacterium
AAAAATAAAGAAACCATCAACAAAAGGCTTTTCAGGGCTAAAGAAAAACTGAGGATTGAAAAAGTAAAAATTGAATTTCCCGGTGAAGCCGAAATCAATAAACGGTTAGAAACGGTGCTCACCACTTTGTATTTACTCTTTAATGAAGGATATTATTCCGAAAGCAAAGACAGTGTTTTGAGAAAAGATCTTTGCTTAGAAGCTATGCGATTAACCCACCTGCTCGTTGCAAACGAACAAACTAATCAACCATCAGTAAATGCCCTGCTTTCTTTGATGTGTTTTCATGCTTCAAGATTTGCTGCAAGAAAAAATGAAAATGGCGAACTCATTTTATACCAATACCAGGACGAAAAGCTCTGGAACGATGAATTAATTTCAAAAGGAGTGCATTTCCTTCACCAGGCATCAAAAGGAAATACTCTTTCAAAATATCACCTGGAGGCAGGCATTGCTTACTGGCATACCATTAAAGCTGATACAAAAGAAAAATGGGAAAACATATTACAGCTCTTTAATCAATTGCTGCAAGTAGAATATTCACCTATTGCTGCACTTAACAGAACCTATGCACTTTCAAAAGTAAAAGGAAAAGCAGCAGCTATTACTGAAGCAGAAAAGCTGAATTTAACCAGCAATCATTTTTACTTTACCCTTCTTGGTGAGCTGTATACAGATATGGATAACGAAAAAGCAAAACAAAATTTTCAAAAAGCCCTTTCATTGGCAAAAATGCAGACTGATAAGCAAACGATTAAAAAGAAAATAGAAATGTTGTAATGATATTACTCCATCATTTTTCCTATGGAAATAAAAAGCCCCTCTTAAAAAAGAGAGGCTATGTTTTCTCATGTCACTAAAAATTATTTTAACTGGAAGGTTTCCAAAAACTTAGTCGTAAAGTTTCCTTTACGGAAATTTTCATCCCTCATCAGTTGCTGATGGAAAGGAATCGTTGTTTTTACTCCTTCAATTACATATTCTGCCAATGCACGGCTCATTGTATTGATAGCTTCTTCTCTTGTTCTTGCCACAGCAATAATCTTGGCAATCATTGAATCGTAGTATGGCGGAATGGTATAGCCGGCATATACATGCGAGTCAATTCTTATTCCATGACCACCCGGCTGATGCAATACATTTATTCTTCCCGGTGAAGGACGAAAATCATTATAAGGATCTTCTGCATTGATACGGCATTCAATCGCATGCATTTCAGGAATATAATTTTGCCCGCTGATGGGCTCGCCAGCAGCAATTTTAATTTGTTCTTTTATCAAATCAAAATTGGTTACTTCTTCCGTAACACAGTGCTCCACCTGTATACGGGTATTCATTTCCATGAAAAAGAAGTTGCGGTGCTTATCAACGAGAAACTCAATTGTTCCCACACTTTCATAATTAATAGCGCTGGCTGCTTTAATAGCTGCTTCACCCATACGCTCCCTTAATTCAGGAGTCATAAATGGTGAAGGTGACTCTTCCACCAGTTTCTGGTGACGGCGCTGAATAGAACAATCCCTTTCACTCAGGTGACTTACTTTTCCATAACGGTCACCGGCAATTTGAATTTCTATATGGCGTGGCTCTTCCACAAATTTTTCCATATAGATACCGTCGTTTTTGAAAGAAGCTGCTGCTTCTGTTTTTGCCGTATGGTAGGCTTTATCTATTTCGCTTTCTTCCCAAACCAAACGCATCCCTTTACCCCCTCCACCTGCCGTTGCTTTTAAAATAACAGGGTACCCAATTTCTTTTGCCTGTTCTTTAGCTTCGTCTACACTTTGCAATAAACCTTTTCCACCCGGTACTACGGGAACACCCGCTTTTATCATAGTCTCTTTAGCGGTGATTTTATCACCCATGGCATTAATCATTTCGGGTGTTGGCCCGATGAATTTAATTCCATGGTCGGCACATATTTGAGAAAACCTTGCATTCTCAGCTAAAAAACCATAACCGGGGTGAATAGCATCTGCATTGGTAATTTCGGCAGCAGCCATAATATGCGGAATATTTAAATAGGAATCAGCGCTTGAAGGTTTACCAATACAAACCGCTTCATCAGCAAATTTTATATGCAGGCTGTCTTTATCAGCTGTGGAATAAACAGCCACAGTTTTAATACCCATTTCACGGCAGGTACGAATTACACGTAAAGCAATTTCCCCCCTATTGGCAATTAGTATTTTTTTAAACATCAGTTGAAAAGTTGAGATGTTGAAAAGTTGAAAAGGCAAACAGTGGCAATACTGTCAACTGTAAACTATCAACTGTCAACTTAATAATTAATTTGGTTCTACCAGGAACAAAGGCTGGTCATATTCAACAGGTGTTGAATCTTCTACCAGTACTTTCACAATCTTACCTTTTACCTCGCTTTCAATTTCATTAAATAATTTCATGGCTTCAATAATACAAACCACTTTACCCGGGCTAACTTCATCTCCCACTTCAGCAAACACTGGTTTATCGGGCGATGAGCGGCGGTAGAATGTTCCAATCATCGGACTTTTTATGGTAAGCAAATTATCTGCTTTAGCTTCTGCTTTAGCCGGAGTGGCTACAGGAGCTGGTGCCTGAGCCGCAGGGGCGTGGCCAGCCGCATAAACTTGAGCCGGCGCCATTACCTGGGTTATATTATCTTCTTTTTGTTTAATTGTTAACCGGAAACCCTTCTCTTCAATCGTTACTTCACTTAAATTGGACTTGTTGACCATTTTGATCAACTCCTGAATTTGTTTAAAATCCATGTGGAAAATTTTGCGTTAGATAAAAAAATATGGACGGCTAAGATAGGGAAAAGGCAATCAGAACTGAGCTATTTTTTTTGATTTCAGGGTAAAATCGGGTCAAAATTGCAGAAAAAAGCCCGAAATCAGTAGAAATCGGACCAAAATCAAATATCGTCAAAATTGGCTTATTGAATTATCAATTTACCCTGGTAAACAGATTTACCAACCCTGAGACTAATTAAATAATATCCCCTGGAAAGGTTGTGCAAATCAACTGACTTCCTGAAGTTTTCTGTATAAATGAGCCCATAATTCAATTGCCTTAAAAGCTTCCCATTTATATCCCTTACCTGTAAAACAGCATTTCCCTTTAAACGGTTAGATTTCGAAACAACTACTTGTCCATTAGTTGGGTTAGGGTAAAGATATAATTGAGATTCTTTGTTATTCAAATCAATTACTGCCGTTACAATGTTGCTACGGATAAAAGTTTTATTATTATTCGTATTTGCCGCCAGGTTAAAATCAAAGTAGATAGAGGCTTTGTTGGTTACCGAATCTCCTTCCGCTAATGTTCCTTTAGGTTTAATGCGGTAAGCAATATAGCCATGACTGGCTTTCTCGTTAATATTACTGTCGGGCAATTTGACATTGGTGAAGAACCATTCTAATTGATTTCCGTCTTTCACAGTAAGAGCGTATTTATGGCTAGATGAAATCATTCCCAAACTGTTCCAATCCAAATTGCTATCTAAGGTATCCCTTACAAAAACATTGTAGGCTGTATCTGTCCC
>JBLMVP010000322.1:0-4992 GCA_050256755.1 Sphingobacteriales bacterium
ATGAGTGAGTACCAGGAAAAACATACAGTAAGCCGTTTAGTGGGTGCCCCTCCGGGATATGTTGGTTATGAAGAAGGAGGCCAGCTAACAGAAGCAGTTCGCCGTAAGCCGTATAGTGTAGTATTGCTGGATGAAATTGAAAAAGCACATCCTGATGTCTGGAATGTATTATTGCAGGTATTAGATGATGGTCGATTGACTGATAACAAAGGACGAGTAGTGAATTTCAAAAATACCATCATTATCATGACCAGTAATCTTGGCAGTCATATCATCCAGGAGAACTTTGAAAAGGTAACAGAAAAGAATAAAGAGGACGTGGTTGAACAAACAAAGAGAGAGGTTGTTAATTTACTTCGCGAGACTATCCGTCCTGAATTTTTGAACCGTGTTGATGAGATAATCATGTTCCAGCCGCTATTGAAAGAAGAAATCAAAGGGATCATCAGGATACAGCTTGAAAATCTTAAAAAACTGTTAATAGATAACGGAATTGAGCTTCAATTTAGTGATTATGCTCTTGAATTTCTGGCAGAGAATGGGTTTGACCCTCAATTTGGAGCAAGACCTTTAAAACGTTTAATACAAAAAGAGGTTGTAAATCAGCTATCTAAGAAGATATTGGCTGGAGATATTGACAAAAGCCAACCTGTTCTGGTAGATGTTTTTGACGGAGTGGTAGTTTTTAGAAATGAAGCCCATCAAGAGCTTCTTAAAACGGCTAAAAAGAAGTAGATTTGCGCCTCGCAATGGCAATTTGCCAATTGCATTTAATAACAAGGAGTTGCCCATAGCAACATAAAAAGGAATTTTTAGTATGGCTTTTAAAAAAGAAATAATCGAGATTATAGAACCCCGTGATATTTTCGTGGGTGATAAAAATGCTCCAGTTACTTTAATGGAATTTGGCGAGTATGAAAGTGAGGCATGTGCCAAGGTAAATGAAGTGGTGAAACAGTTGCTGGAAGAATTTGAAGGGAAAATAAGATTCAACTTTCGTCATTTCCCTCTTACTAAAATACACCAGCGCAGTTTAAAAGCTGCTGAAGCCGCTGTAGGTGCAGGGCAGGAAGGAAGGTTTTGGGAAATGCATAATGTGTTATTTGCCAACCGCCGTAATCTTGGCACTACCAGTTTAAAAATTCACAGTAAAGAAGCAGGTGTTAAAAAGAAAAACTTTTTGGATGACTTGGTTAATGCAACTTACGGCTGGCAGGTACAGGGTGATTTAAGAGAAGGTATTGATAGGGGTGTAAAAGAAATTCCCGCTTTTTTTATCAACGATGAACCTTTTATAGGTAAACCAACTTTTGAAAATCTCAGTAAAGAAATCAATAATGCTTTAAAAAAAGCTAAGCGTAAAGCTCCAGCAAAACAAAGAGCTTAACCGGTATAAATTTTAAAAAAACTGGCCCCATTTATTTGGGGCTTTTTTATTTGATAGTATTTTGAATAACTTGAACCCTGCAAAATACCGGCATGAAAAAAACTTTTTTTATTATTTCAATAATTTCTTTTTTTAGTGTGGTTGCTCAAACTTCATTTAAATTAAAACAAAAGCATCCCATTTCAGAAACAACAAAAGATATTATTTATGGCGATAATAAAAAGGCGGGAAATTATTATTCGGTCAGAGGTATAAAAATCTATTGCGAAATTTATGGGCATGGTGAGCCATTATTAATGATTCATGGTAATGGAGGATCCATCAGCGATTTCCGAATGAATATTTCCTATTTCTCAAAAAAGTATAAAGTCATTGTTGCAGACAACCGTTCGCAGGGCAAAACAAAAGACAAAGCCGATTCACTGAGTTATGAGATGATGGCAGATGATATTGCAGTATTACTGGATACACTTCATATTGATTCTGCAAATGTAATTGGCTGGAGCGATGGAGGAATTGATGGTCTGTTGTTGGCGATGCGTCATCCTGAGAAAGTTAAAAAATTAGCAATAACCGGTGCTAATTTATGGCCGGGTACAAACGCCATCGTTGAGTCATCTGTTAACGGCGATAAAAAAAGAATAGAAGAGTTGATTACTAAAACCAAAAAAACAGATGCTGAACTTAATGAGTACAAATTATTAAAACTTATGGAGGAGCAACCAAATATATCAACGGAGTCTTTGTCGTCTGTTCAATGCCCAACATTGGTTATGGCTGGTGATCATGATTTAATAAAATTAGAACACACGTTGCTCATTTATCAAAATATCCCCAAAGCTTATTTATGGATTGTTGCTAATTCCAGCCATTCTACTTTACAAGACCAGAAAAAACTTTTTAATGAAATGGTCGATGAATTTTTTACTAAACCATTTCACCAGTTTTAAAATAAATTATTAATTGGTTTTTTCTGGTGATTCAACATTAAAAATATTATTGTTATTTTCTTCTTTCTTCCTGATGCCAAAATTATAGCGGAGGTTAATACCTAACCTTCTTGTATCAGACTGACGGTAGCCAAATGCTTTTACTGTTCCCTGGCTTAATGTAAAAGTATTGTTGTTGGTAAAAAACAGATCGCTTACATTCAGGGTAATGGTGAGTTTTTTCTTTAGAAACTGACGGTTGATATTGGCATTCAGCATTCCGAAATTCCCTAATTCATAAAATTGCTGTACCCCTTTAAACCTGATAAATCCATGAAAAGAAAACTGTGAAAGTTTACCCAGCTTTATTTGATGATAAGTAAAAATTGACCAACTTCCTCTTTTAAAAGAAAGCGGTTTATTCTCATACAATCCTTCATAAAAATTATGATTGTATTGAACACCTGCTACAAAAAAGTATTTTTTCCCAGGTGGCAATGCACCCAATGCACGGAAATAAAATTCTTTATTGGTACCAAGATTGTCATAAGTACGGTAAGCCAAACTCTGGTTGGTAGCTGACTGATAAATTACATTGGTGAAAATGTCTTTGGTGTAATTATGCCCAACTGCAAATATTGGTCTTTCATCTACACTGATATTAGCCTCATAGTTCTGCGTAAACTGTGGACGTAATGATGGGTTACCAATTTCATACAAAAATTGGTCAATAAATTTGGGGAATGGATTTAACTGTTCATATACAGGTCTGTTTATAGTACGGCGGTAAACAAGGTATCCTTTCAAATCATAGCCGGCAATCTTCATTAATTTTTTACTGATGTATATATACGGAAATAAATCAGTCCTGTTCAATTTGAAAGAAGTGTCAGAAGGAATGAATTGATGTCCATTCATATTAGTGTTTTCTAGCCTTGTTCCGCCTTTTATAACTACAGTTCCGATAGTTTTTGAAATTTGCAAGTAAGATGAATTAATATTTTCCCTGTAAACAAACGTATTGGTTCGGAACAAATCTTTAGCCCATGTGGTCCCGGATTGTGTAAAGTATTCTGTTGTGCTGTTGAATTTTAGGTAAGAGGATTTTAAGCCACTTTCAATAAGCCATTTTTTTGGAAGCTTCCATTTTAAATCGGTCTGGGCAACAAAGAAATTCCTTGTGTTATCAATCTCGCCTTTCCCATTGAGTGATTTTGAAACGGGTGAGTAAAAGGTATTGAGATAATCCTGGTCAAAATTGCTTTTTGAATAATTGAATGAAAGATCAGTTGTCCATTCTGAGCCAATGGTATCAATTTTATATTTTGAAGAAAAACCCTGGTTAGCAAATAAAGAAGTACCAGTATTATTAACGGATGATAAAACATCTGATATATTTTGGGCGGTACTTAATTTATTAATGACACTCCTGTTATTGGTATGGTTATTAAAATCGTTTACACTGATACGTCCATCAAAATTGATATCCCATTTCTTATTTAATTCTTTTGACCAGCCATAATTAGCAAAATAAGTATTGGATGGATAGGTGGTGTATGCGTTCTGGCTTAATAATGAATCAGCAGAAAACTGGCGGTTAGTAGTTATTTGATCGTATGTATTGCGATGATTGTAATTAAGGTTGATATAAAAATTTCTGCCATCTTTGTTGTTATTAATATTTAAACCAACAAACTGACTTCCATAAACACCCTGGTTCATGCCGGCTGTAACTGTACCCGTTAGCCCAATTTTTACTCCTTTCTTTAAAACAATATTTATAATTCCGCCGCTGCCTGAAGCATCGTATTTCGCTGAAGGCGTTCTTAATATTTCAATTTTAGCAATAGAATTTGGCGGAAGACTTTTGAGCATAGTAGCAATATCAGCAGCACTCATTTTCATTTCTCTTCCGTTAATATAAATAGAGGCTGGTGTTGTTCCGTTTAGATATACATTCCCATCCTGGTCAGTAAAAAGACCGGGAGTCTTTTCAATAATTTCATACGCATTGGTGCTGCTGGCTGCTAAATTTTCAGGATCAACAACAGTTTTATCATCTTCCTGTTTCATTAAAGGTTTACTGGAAACAACAGTAACGTCAGACAATGTTTTAGAATCATTTTCAAGGGTAAAAATGAAATTAGTTTTGGTTCCTGTAATAATAATTCCTTTTTCCAGCGGGGAATAGTTTACAGAACTGATTTTAATAAGGTATTGAGTGTTTCCTAATAAAGTAAACCCGGCTACACCATTTGAGTCAGCTACCTTTTTAACGGAGGTAAGACTGTTATTGACTTTTTCAACTATAAAAGTGGCGAATGGAATAGCTATATTTTTTTTATTGATTGCTTTAAATGTAACGGACACTTCCTGCGAAAAAATAACTGTTGAACTTAGGCTGAAAGCTATTAGCAAAATATTGTATAATGATCTGTGCATTTCGTGTGGCTGGTTTGTGCAGGTAAAAATAGGTAATGAAAATAAGCCGCCACTTTAATAAGATTAAAACTGCGTTAAAAAAATTAACTTTCGGGTGGTATTTAGTACAAGGGAAAGGAAAATTATTCATGATAACTTTTACAGCCGTTATAAAAAGGTTTGATAAGCAGGGTGAAAAAACCGGCTGGACTTATATTGAAATACCATCTGATATCGCAGACAAAATAATGCCGG
>JBLMVP010000323.1:0-5009 GCA_050256755.1 Sphingobacteriales bacterium
GTACTGCAGCGTACCTCCTATACATACAATGAAATACAATTTAACCGCAAGTTTATTCCCATGTACAAAGAAACCGGGAATGGAACCTTGTTGGAATTAAATAAACTGAGTAAGTCAATGACACAGTAATGCTAAACTTTGTGTGATGTTATTGATTTGCTCAATAAAAAAACTTGTTTAAGCTTCCTGCCGGTATTATTTTTTTAACCTTTAGTAACTCAACGCTGCTAAAAAACAAATATAGCCGGTAAAGCCAGCCAGTACGGAACGTAGACCGGCATCTAATATAAACAGCCTAATCATTTTACTTACCGGGGAGGAAAAAATTTGGGATGAGCTTCCAGTACCAGCCAGCGGTTCTGTACTTTTTTCATTACCTGTACCACATAACCTTTAAGTGGAGATGCACCACCGGGTCTTTCAATTTCAATATTACCCTGCCATAGAGCATAATCATTGGTGAGCATTTTTACAGATTCGTTTTCCTGCTTTACTCTTGCACCGGGCATTGTATTATGTAAAAGTTTGGTAAAAGCATTTTCCAGTTCAGCATGTCCATGAGCTATATCCCCAAAAGCGCCAACCCGTACACCATCTTCGGTATAAAATGAAGCGGCTGCTTTTGCATCGCCTTTATTCCATGCTTCTAAAAAGCCCTGTGATTCTTTTAGAATATTTTCTTCATCAGGTGATAGCATATTGCCCTGTTTATTGGTTACCAATAATGACCTGTTAGTACCCGGATTAAAAAATTATATCCAGCGCCTCACTTTAGCTTTATAGCTTAGGTAATCATTTCCAAAAGCTCTTTCAAGGTATTTCTCTTCATTAAGTATTACAAACTGGTTAATCAGCAGAATTAAAATGGGAATAAAAATAAATGTCCATGTATTGCCCGTTTTAAAAGCAATTCCAGTATATAAAATTAATAATCCAAGATACATGGGGTTACGGG
This sequence comes from Sphingobacteriales bacterium, assembly GCA_050256755.1. Classification (GTDB taxonomy): domain Bacteria; phylum Bacteroidota; class Bacteroidia; order Chitinophagales; family Chitinophagaceae; genus AWTP1-9. The sequence continues at coordinate 956 of JBLMVP010000323.1, forward strand.
TAATAGCATAGATACCTGATGTTTGTAAGGAGCTGGCAGCTTTAATAGTAACTAAGGTATTTTTTGTTTTTAAGAACTGCAATAAAGCGGGTAGTAAAAAAAAGAGAGCAGCAACTATAAGAATATAAAAGATATAAATAGCAATACTAGTATGAAGGAAAGCATCATTTACAGGAACATATTTCTGAACAAATATTGAAATAAGAAATACCACAACATAAAATAATGGCGGAGGGGGGTAAACTCCCGGGTTATCTTTTCTCTGTTTCATACTGCATTTAATTTAAAAAAGAAGAGAAAGTAATAAGTATATAAAAATAGTAAATTACTAAAAATTATCAATTTACTTTAAGTGTTAACAAATGGGAAACATTTAGTGTACAGATGATTTGAAAAGGAATAGCAGTTATAATTAAACAAGGTATTACTGTACGCAGCTTTTGCTAAGCTCTATTTATGATACTTGATTGCAAAGACAATATTTATTACTTTAGTGCACAAACAACAGCTATGCAAAAGAAATTAAACCTTATTTGCCTCCTGATTTCGTTATTGCCTGTTATAGTACTGCTTTTTGTTTATAATGCCAGCCCTGCCTTTGTAAATACAAAAATTTCCGGCGGCAATGGAATGATTGTTTCAAAAAATACTTTTGTATTTATAATTATTGGTTTAAGCTTTTTGTGGTATTACCTGTCGTTATTTATTTCACAGCGGTTAACGGTACTTACTACCGTAATCAGTCAGTTTAATTTAAGAATGGCCATTAATTTATTATTCTCCATATTGAGTATTTGGCTCATTTTGTCCAACCTGTAAATACGCAGATTAATTTCTCCGCATCATCCCCGCCTGACAACCATGGCTATTGGGAGAGGTGCTGCAATGGCAAAGAACGCTATGTGAATTAAGGTACAGGTCCTGCTGTAATTAAAGGAGAATATTTAAACGCATATAATCCTGTACGATATTTCAAATTGGGTACTATACAATTAATGTATTTATCGGGTTTACGGTTTAAAAAACTTCCTTATGGTCCGAAGACTCCATGCAGGATTAAGTGTTAAAATATTATGTCCCTCGTTTGAAGCCTTTATGTGAATGGTTTGCGAAGGGAGCTTAGGGATATTATATTTTTCCTGGAACTTAGTACCCAGGATACTGCATTCAGTGCTAATAAGCATCAGGTCTCCATGATATTTGGAAATTCCACTTGTAAAATCATAAGTAAATGAATCGGGGTTATCTATTACCGGCTGGTAAATACTGTTGTATGCTTCATACCCTAAACGCTGAAATGTATTAGGCGGTATGCCCTGACCTTTACAGTTATAAGGAGGGCCCGGTCTGCCCTGGTTGGCAACTTTTGTTGCTACATAATCATAGCCTTCATCACCATCCTGTTTGGTAATAAAGGGATATGCAATAAGGTAAGGAGCGATATCCCGGGGTGATAGTATTTCTTTAAAATTACCAACCCATTCTTTTACGGGTGCACCGGGATAAAGAAATGCAGGTTCAATAATTACTGCCTGGGATACCATTTCAGGATGTTTTGACAGGTAGCCAACAACCAGCGCTCCTCCCCATGAATGACCAATGAGTTTAACTTTTCTTCCATTTGAAAAATGTTCAACTATGGAATGCAAATCCTCCAGGCTCTGTTCTATGGTAAGATATTTCTTATCCACTCTCGGAGATAACCCGGATCCTTTTTGGTCATAAAAAATAACATGATAAACATTCGAAAGTTCCTTTAATGATTTCATGTATTCATAACCCTGTCCCGGTCCACCATGCACTGCTATTACAGGTGTTGAGTCAGGGTTACCAAATATTTCCGTATGATACTTGTAACCGTTAATTTCTGTATAAGGGAGAGAATGGTCAAACGCTACTGTTTTGGGTACTTGTATATGAACAAATACAAGCGATGACTGAAAGAGAATAAACAACGACAATAAAAAGATTAGAAACACTCTTTTTTTTAAAGTGCCTGTACTGCCATCCACCGGGTTGTAACCTTTAAAAGTTAAAAAAATGCCTGTAGCAAAAGCAAACATTGTTTCTGTAACAACCGCAGTAATATTTTTAACAGCCCCCAGTTGCATTTCAGGTGCAAACATTCTGAACAGGCCAGTCAAAATAACAAACCAGCCGGTAAGAGTTATTATCAGGGGCCAGCTGCGACCCCAATAATTATGAGAGCGGACAATTGAAAGACCGGCAACAAATAATAATCCACCGTTGAGATGGACACCCGCAGCAGTATTGGCTGCCCAGATATGAACATTGAGCGTTTCGGATACAGTGATGGCAATAAGAGAGGGACCAATTAATCCTGCGAGGTATTTTGAATTTGTCATGTTAACCTCCTTTTGTTTTATTGTACCTTGTACTTCAATTCTTTTTGGCAGGTTTCCTGTAAGGGCTTGCAGCCTCCATGCGCAACTTTCGTTAAATAAGATTTGATGCCTTGTTTTGATTAAGCGAAACACCAGCCACCGCAATACACTTATGTACCAGGACATCCATTGTTGCTTCCTGCATAGCTGGCAAAAAAACCTCTTTACTTATATCTTATTTTGCAAAGATGACTGATTAAATAGCTGGTATTAAAGACATCCATCAAGAAAAAACTTGACTTTTATCATTTAGTTTCCATACTAAATATTATTGGGAAGATGCTGCGGAGCTAAAAGGGCTTTGTATTGTATGTAGAAGGTCTTTGTTACGGGTACAAGGGGCTTTGTATTACATGTCAAAGAGCTTTGTATCGGGGAGATGAGAAGAGAATTTTTGATATGGTCATAGAATGCTTGAAATGAAAAAAGATCAAGGATGCGTATTTAGTTATCCGCACTAACTGTATCGTCTAACAATTGAGGAAACAGAACGCTTTGTTCCCTGTTTTGTCCCTGTATATAATGCAGGTATATATTTACAAAATATACCTGCATTCATACATTGAAGTTATAAAGAGGAGGTGAATAGTTTTTAGACGGTTTGACTGTTTAGGGCTTTGCGCAGGCAGGGGTTTTTAACATTACAGCTCATCGGAATTCCTGCTGTTTGTTTCCGAACTTTCGCTGAAAAAGAATCAAAAGCCCTGCTTGCACAATGCCCTTGTGCAGGCAGTTATTATTTTACTTAACTATAGGGCAATTTACTGTTGCTCCTGCTAAGACACTTGTGAAACTTGTTGCCGTAGTTAAATCTGTTACAGCACTAAAATGCGTATTGTCAATTACATAAACATTCCACAATGGACTATAATTTGCATCGCTTGGAATTGTTGCTATAACATTATGAGTTTGAATTTGGTTGGCAGTTTCTGTTTTAAATCCTGATGATGGACCTGCAACATTGTCATTAAACATTACATAAATTGGTGATGTTGGAACTAATCCGCCAGCTGTTGTGGATAATTCTTTTTCTCCAAAATTAAAATAGGCAACAGATTGTCCTTTGTACCAGCCTAATGTTAAAGCACTTGCAGTTCCTGCCGTAAAACTTTTTGAAGCTGTTGAAGAAAATGGAACTACTGGGCAATTTACTATGGTTGTAGTTTTTGTTATTGTATATCCAGATGCTAATACTTCCGCTTGGCTTGTTATACTATTGGGAACATAATTATCAGGAACAGTTACTTTATTAACAAGCCAGAAATCATTATATCCTGCATCTCCGGGAATGGTTGGAATAATATTGTTCTGTCCGGCTAAAGCTGTTGTTGACCCGCTTTTATAAAAAATATAAATATCATCAGGAGTTGTGGATTGAACATCAAAATTGTAATACTTTACAACTGCTCCCGTTTTGTCTAACCCTGTTGTAATAAAGGGTTGGAGGTCAAAATTAATTGGTGCATTGGCTGCCGGTAATCCATTCGTTGCGGTTCTAACCATTAAATGTCCTGCTGTTGAACTGAATCTATCAACACTAACTTTGGTGGCGGTGTTAATATCTTTTCCTGTCACTACTGCTTGCGTATCATTTTTTTTCGAGCATGATACAAACATCGCACTCATAATCAAAGTGCTTAATCCTAAAA
>JBLMVP010000324.1:0-3486 GCA_050256755.1 Sphingobacteriales bacterium
ACACCAGCTTCACTATTTATTGAGGTTTAAGGATTATTTGACTTTGAGATTTCTCCTGTATAAACAATTGGACGTTATGGATTGCGGCCCCACCTGCCTGCGCATGGCAGCAAAATATTATGGCCTGTCTATTTCGTTAGATTATCTGTGTAATAAATTAGAATACAGTAAGCAGGGCTTTTCTATAATTTCAGAAAAATTATTAATTGATTCTTAAATCATCACTCTTTCCAACCCGTTTAAAAATCTTTCATCAATAGTGGCTCCCAACCCCGGGTCATCAGCAATAGTAATTATTCCATTCTCTTCATAATTCATTCCGCCAATAACAGGATCGCCGGCAATCATTAAGGGTGTATCAAGATCAAAGTGGACAATTAAGTCGCTGGCGTAGGCAAAATGTACAAATGCAGTGGTGGCTAATCTTGATTCCATAAAACTTCCTACCTGTAATTTGATATTATTTTTTTTGGCAACATCAATAATCTTTAGTGCATTAAAAATACCGCCACTCTTACCAAGTTTAATGTTAAAATAATCGCAGGCGTTTATTGCTGCTAATCTTTCTGCATCATGATGATCGCAGCAGCTTTCATCAGCCATAATTTTTATGGGGCTTTGTTTTCTTACTTCGGGTAAAGCCATATAATTCCACCTGGCGATGGGTTCTTCGCAATGTTCAATATCAAAAGGTTTCAGTGCTTTTAAAGTTTCAATAGCAGTTGGCACATCCCAGCCCTGGTTGGCATCAATACGTAAAGGGATATTATTTCCAACAGCGGTTCTTATTGCCTTAATTCTTGCTACATCTTTTTCTTTTGACTGGCCCAGTTTTACTTTTATAGCAGGAAACCCCTGTTGTTTAAATTTTAATGCAGCCGCGGCCATTGTTTCCGGTTCACCCAAACCAACCGTCATATCTGTATAGATGGTTTTATTTTTTTTACCGCCTAAAAATTTATATAGAGGAACCCCGGCATGCCGGGCGGCTATATCGTAAAGCGCCATATCAAAAGCACTCTTTATGCTGTTATTGGCATAGATAACTTTATCCATGGCTTCAGTACAGGCTTCAATATTGAGCGGATTTGTATCCTTTAAAACCTTTGCCAGGTACTGACCAATAATATAACAGGTTTCAATACTTTCACCATTAATGCTCATATAAGGGGCACATTCACCAAAACCATTAATGCCAGCATTGGTTCTTATCACTATTAAAATATTATCTGCATCATGCTGCGGGCCCAGTGAAATAACAAATGGTTCAATGAGCGGAATGCGTAATTGGTAGATTTCTACCTGGTCAATTTTTAAATCCATCATTGGGTTTCTTTTTTATTGCTAAAATCTCTTCAGAAATTTTTGCGGACAATAAATGATTGGTGTCGCAGTTATCACCATCACAACAGGGAAGTGCATTTGTATTACAAACCGGGCACTGGTAATGCCCATGAACATAAACCAGTGTAACAGGATGTCCGCAAAACAAACATTGCTGCATAAAAGGAAATTTATTGTGGGTAAACTTAATTAAAAAAATAATTACCTGCCCATCCACCCAGTTCCATTAACCAGGCAATACCCAAATGAGCAATTAACCCTCCCCAAACGGAACGGGTATTACAGGAAATAATGCCCAGTAATAGTCCGCCAAAAAAACTACAGACAGCTTCCCCCAAAGGTTTGCCAAAGTGTATGGTGCAATAAAAAGCAGCCATTGGTATGATGGCCTGCTTACCGCAAATTTTAATAAGAGAAAGAATAAGAAAGCCCCGGAAGAAAAATTCTATGCTTACAAAATCAAAGCCATAACTCAGTTCAAAAAAAAGATAATAGCCATAATCTTTTACGGAGTTAAGCGGTATTTCATTGATGTTTTTTGCTTTAGGATACATCTCTAAAAAATCCGGCTGGGTTGATGCAGCTATAATTAACGGAAACAATAAAGCAATCATCAGGAAATAGGGCTTCAGGTTTTTTGTTTTTTTGATGCCATAAAAGGGTTGTTCTTTTTTGTCTTTTATAATCCAGATGAATACTATCGGAATCATAATTGCCAGTACACGTACGATCCAGGTAATGCTGTATTTAAATAAGGTAAAATAAGGATGGCTCCAGCTGGCTTTAATCCATGAGTTTAAAAAATCAAAGTTTATTTTCCAGGAGAATAATAATGGTCCTGTAATTAGTATAAACCAAAACCATTTTTGTTTATGCCAGGCTGTTTGTTTGTAAAAAAGATATTGCAGGAAAAAGGAAACGGCATAGGCAAAAAAGAATAAGAAAAAATATTTAATAAATCTTTGAGACCAGTTGCCATCGTCAATATATATTTTTTCTAACCCGTGATAATAGTTAAGGTAAATTAAAACTGACGTAACCAATGATACGGAAGAAAAATAAAACCAATTCAATGCTGAAAAGAAATCATACAAATATTTTTGAATGGTTTTCAAAATGTTTACTATGAAAGGAAAATAACTCTATTGTTCGTTTAACGATTTCCAGAGTAAATCTTTCAGCTCCATTAAGCCCTGTTGTGCCACAGAAGAAATAAAAACATGCGGAATATTTTGCGGCAACTCTTTTTCAATTGCTGTTTTTAATTCATCGTCGAGCATATCACTTTTACTGATGGCAATAATGAATTTTTTGTGCAACAGTTCAGGATTATACTCTTCCAGTTCATTAACCAATACTTCAAATTCTTTTTTATGATCGTTACTGTCTGCCGGAATCAAAAACAATAAAACGGGATTGCGTTCAATATGCCGGAGAAAGCGATGTCCTAATCCTTTCCCTTCAGCAGCACCTTCAATAATCCCGGGTAAATCAGCCATGCAAAAACTTTTACCATCACGATATTCCACCATTCCTAGTTGCGGTGTTAACGTGGTAAAAGCATAATCTGCTATTTTTGGTTTGGCTGCGGTAATCACACTTAATAAAGTTGATTTACCCGCATTGGGAAAACCCACTAAACCAACATCGGCAAGTACTTTTAACTCCAGTACTTTCCATCCTTCCACTCCGGGTTCCCCGGGTTGTGCATGTTCAGGCGCCTGGTTAGTGGGTGTAGCAAACTGTGCATTACCCAAACCTCCGCGGCCACCTTTCATCCAGATGATTTCCTGGCCATCTTCTAAAATTTCACCTTCCACCTTTCCCGTTTCCTGATCTCTGGCAATGGTGCCAAGCGGAACATCAATGTAAATATCTTTTCCAAAACGGCCGGTGCAGTTGTTACCGCTTCCACCTTCGCCATCTTCGGCCAGTACATTTTTATAATAACGAAGGTGTAATAAAGTCCAGAGATTGGAATTGCCCCTTAAAATAATATGTCCGCCACGTCCACCATCACCACCATCTGGTCCGGCCATTGCATTAAACTTGGTACGCATAAAATGCCTGCAACCGGCGCCACCATGTCCGCTGCGACAAAAGATTCTTATCTGGTCTACAAAATTTGATTTTTCCATTGAA
>JBLMVP010000325.1:0-2853 GCA_050256755.1 Sphingobacteriales bacterium
GTATTGATATTAATGCTAAGAGTCCTGAGGAGGTCGCTATAAGCATACTGGCGGAAATGATTCAGCTGCAAAACACGTCACCAGCTACACTTTCATTTGAGAAGTTTGATGACTCGAAAACTGAAATGGGAACGTCACCAAAGTATTACATTAACCCGGTGTGCGAAGTTCCGGTGGATATGAATAATCCAAAGCACATCATTGAATACAAGGGTGAAAAAATATATTTCTGCTGCGATGGATGCAAGGTGATGTTTGAGGCGGAACCTGAAAAATATATGAAGAAAGAAAAAACTACTGCTTAGTATAAATCCCAAAGCTGCCACTTCACAAAAGATAAAGACGTTATATGACATGAAAGAGCTTCGTGAAATAATAAAAGCATACGATGCTGCAGTACACGCCGGGAAAAAATCTGCATTAGCTGCTGTGGTGCATTTGAATGGATCATCTTATCGTCGTCCGGGTGCACGCATGCTGGTGACGGATGATGGAGAACTTACCGGTGCCATCAGTGGCGGTTGTCTCGAAGGAGATGCTTTGCGAAAGGCCATGCTGGTTTTATCACAACAGCAATCGAAATTGGTAACTTATGATACCAGTGATGAAGATGATGCAACTATCGGTATTCAATTGGGATGTGCGGGTACCATACAGGTCTTGTTTGAACCAATCGATCCAAACAATCACAACAATCCCATCCAGTTATTACGTAAAGTAATTGCACTCCGGCAGAAATCAGTACTCGTAACCTTATTCTCATTAGAAGATAAAAAAAACGAGCAACCCGGTACTTGCTTGTTAATGGAAGAGAATGGAAATATCTCCGGAACGATTCCATATTCTGAACTGCACGATGCCATTATGGAAGATGTAAATGAGGCTATGCAAAAGCAGTTAAGTTCTTTTAAAAATTATGCGGGTAAAAATCTTTCGCTCACTGCATTCATAGAGTTTTTGCAGCCCGCAGTTTCATTAGTAGTGGTAGGGGCAGGCAATGATGCCATACCCATGATGCAAATTGCTGACACAGTTGGATGGGATGTAAGAGTAGTGGACGGCCGAAGCACTCATGCAAAACCTGAACGTTTTGTAAGTGCATGCCAGGTATTAGTAAGCAAACCCGAAAAAGTATTGGAGCAAATACCCATTGATGAGCAGACTGTTTTTGTAATGATGACTCACAATTATAATTACGATTTGGCCATGCTGAAAGCATTGCTGCAACAAAATGTGACTTACATTGGAATTCTCGGTCCCAAAAAGAAACTCGACAAAATGCTGGATGAAATGCGTGATGATGGAATTGTCTTAACAGAAGATCAATTGAACAGAATATATGGTCCAGTTGGTCTGGAAATTGGTGCTGAAACGGCAGAAGAAATTGCACTCAGTATAATTGCTGAAATAAAAGCTGTGCTCTCCGGTAAGGCGGGTGGATTACTGCGTAATAAAAAGGATGTAATTCATTCAAGAAGTGATACTTTCATTGAAGAAAAAAAAATGCATTGAACAAGATGCGTTATACTGTTGAACATTGTGCTATTGTGGTGCTCGCTGCCGGTATGAGCAGCCGTTTGGGAAGTCCCAAACAGTTGCTGACTTATAATGGCAAAAGTTTGCTGCAGCATGCAGTGAAAACAGCACTGCAAACAAAAATTCGGCCAGTGGTTGTAGTGGTAGGTGCAAATAGCATTGCAGTGAAAAAAGAAATAGAAAATATGGATGTTGCAGTAGTGGATAATAAAGAATGGCGGGAGGGAATGGCCTCGTCTCTGCGTTGTGGTTTGACTGCTGTGCAAAAAATAAATAGCGATGTTGACGGAATAATTTTTATGGTTTGCGACCAGCCTTATGTAACTGAATCACTGATTGAATCTCTGCTGCATGTACAACATGAAACCGGGCTGCCAATCGTGGCAAGCAGTTACGGTGATATGCTGGGTACGCCTGCTTTGTTTTATAAAACCTTTTTTGCTGAATTGATGGAACTAAGGGACGATATTGGTGCAAAAAGATTGATCAAACAACATAGAAATCAGGTGACAACAGTAGCTTTTCCAAAGGGAATTATTGATATTGATACAAGAAACGATTACGAAAGTTTAGTCGAAAAAAAATGATTACATGATTGTAGACAGGTTCAATAGGATACACAACTATCTCCGTATTTCTTTGACGGATAATTGCAATCTGCGATGTTTTTATTGCATGCCGGAAGAAGAGTATGAATTTACTCCGGCGAGCAGGTTGATGCAGACTGAAGAAATTGTGGCATTAGCCAAAATTTTTGTAGACCTTGGCGTAAATAAAATAAGATTAACTGGTGGAGAGCCCTTAGTTCGTAAAGATGCTGCTGATATTATTCTCGCTTTATCAAAACTGCCGGTTAAACTGACTATTACAACAAATGGAACAAGACTGCATGAATATGTGGAAGTATTAGAACAGACGGGTATACGGTCACTCAATATCAGCCTCGACACATTGCAATCAGAAAAATTTCAACTTGTTACCCGAAGGGATCAATTTCAAAAAGTTTATGATAATATTCAACTCTTACTGAAAAAAAACTTTCATGTAAAAGTGAACATGGTAGTGATGAAAGGATTAAATGATAACGAGATCAATGATTTTATTGAATGGACAAAAGAGGAACCGGTTCATGTACGCTTTATTGAATTTATGCCTTTTACCGGCAACCGGTGGACCAGCAATAAAGTATTTACAATGCAGCAGATGCTGGAAGTGATTAAAGATAAATATGAAGTTGTAAGATTACAGGATGAAAAACATGACACAGCGAAAGGATACCAAGTGCCCGGTCATTCAGGAACTTTTGCCATCATTAGT
>JBLMVP010000326.1:0-5185 GCA_050256755.1 Sphingobacteriales bacterium
TAAATAATCATATTCCATTTCACCAATGCTGGTGATAATTTTGTTCTGAGAGGAAATGATTTGCTGCAATTCACAAACCCTGATGTGTACGTTCTTACTCTTTTGAAATCACTTTGATTGATAAATTCAACTACCACCAGTTTCAACCATTGTTTTACCAGGTAGCAACAGCAGGACTGGATGCCAGCAATATTTCCTTTCCCTTACGTAAAGTATTTCAAAAGAGTAAGAATGTACACATCAGGGTTTGTGAATTGCAGCAAATCATTTCTTCTCAGAACAAAATTATCACCAGCATTGGTGAAATGGAATATGATTATTTAGTAATTGCTACTGGAGCTGATACTAATTTTTTCGGCAATAAAAATCTTATTGATAATGCATTCCCAATGAAATCAACAGTGGAAGCATTACAAATCCGTCACCGCTTACTGCAAAATTTTGAAGATGCCTTACAGGCAAAGTCAGCAAATGAATTGCAAAGTTTGATGAGCATTGTAGTAGCCGGCGGCGGACCAACAGGAGTGGAGGTTGCGGGTGCTTTGGCTGATTGGAAAAGATTTGTTTTGCCGAAAGACTATCCCGAACTTGATTTTAACCAAATGAAAATTTATTTGCTGGAAGGCTCCGGTAAAACATTAGCGGCAATGAGTGAACAATCATCTGCACAATCCTTAAAATACCTTCAACAATTAGGAGTAGAAGTTTTAACAAACAGTCTGCTTAAAGATTATGACGGCCAAACTGTTTTATTAAATGATGGTAAGGAAATAAAAACAGCAACAGTTATTTGGGCAGCAGGTATTAAAGGAAATATTCCACAGGGAATTGAACGGGGTTTAGTTGCACGTGGTAATAGAATTAAAGTTGACCGCTTTAACAGGGTTAATGGTTTCGCAAATATTTTTGCTATTGGAGATGTAGCATATATGGAAGAATCAAATTATCCTAATGGTCATCCGCAGGTGGCGCCTGTGGCCATGCAGCAGGCAGATTTGCTGTCAAAGAATTTAAGGGAATGGAATATTGGGGGGTTGCCTCTGAAAGAATTCAGTTATTATGATAAGGGCTCTATGGCTACTGTTGGACGTAACCTTGCTGTAGTAGATGTGCCAAAACCAAAACTTCATTTTGGAGGTTTCTTTGCCTGGTTAATATGGATGGGTCTGCACCTGATGCTGATATTAGGAGTAAAGAACCGTTTTTTTGTTTTTATGAACTGGTTGTATAACTATATCACTTACGACCAAAATCTGAGGTTGATATTTAAAGAATTTTACAGGGCACCTAAACATCGTAGCGGGAACGGCAGCGATCGTTAACCTGTTCTATTTAATAAACACTTCATTTATTGCAGATGCTATTTTATGATTTGGTTTATATATAAGTCCAAGTATCCTTGTTATAGATTGTGCCAGTTGTTGCTGATAGAATTGCCCATTGTTTTTAATTTCACCTTTAGCCGCAATACCGGGACCCATTAAGGCAAACCATGTTTCGTTTGAATGTTCAATGGTATTATTGTGGCTTGTCCATTTTTCATTTATACCACGGCCATGGTCAACAGTAAATAAAATAGCCGTTTTGTTTTTATAAGATGGTAATTGCTGAATAGTATTCCATAAATCTTTAATCCATGCATCTACCTGGTGAGCCGCATCAAGGTATGATTTGTAATTTCCGGCATGGGCCCATTCATCTGTTTCACCATAAGCGATATATAAAATTTTAGGTTTTTTGGTATGAAAATAATCCATCGCCATATAGTGTGTAAATACATCAAGACATTCCCCGTCGCCAAAAGGCCTGTAAGAATTCTGCAGCATTACATTTAACAATCTTTCAGTAGATGTTAAGCCAGGACCTTTTAAAGTATCAAAAGCAGAATAAACAGGGATTTTACTTCGTTGTTCATTTAATATTCTGTCAAAAGCACTCCACGCACCGAAAGCCACAACTTTATTTTTAAATTTTGGTTGTTGATTTAAATACTCCAGTACCGTTACATGCGGGTTTGCTGGATATTCATTAGAATTGATAGCAGTATCAGGATAACCAGTCATCAATTCGCTATAGCCGGGATAACTGAACCAGTAGGGGTTAGCATTATTTACTTTATTATCATAATTGCGGTTGCCATAGATTTGTCCATTTGCTGAAATGGCTGACCATAAAAAAGGAAGTAATTTTTTTCTTCTTTCTGTTGCATCATTACTCCAGTATTTTCTAAAAATATAATCACTATCGCCCTGGTTAAACTTTTGATTGTTTGCTATGGATGAATCCATACCAGTAAAAACTTCCTGCCAGCGAAAACCATCAGTAGTAATGATGATAATATTTTCTGCTTGCTGACTATGGCCTGTGTGAGCTTTACAAAAAAGAAATGCAATTAATGCTACCCTGTAAAAAGTTTTCATTGCGACAGGGCATTTAATGTGTCCAGTAATTTTTTCACTTCTTCTTTATCCACATCAATTGCAGTAAGCTTTTCATTCATTTCTTCATTGAGGTAATTCATCCTGCTATCTGTTTGAATTCTTGCCGAACTGTGAAATTCTCTGGCTCCCGTTGTTACCGCTAATTCTTTAATATTGCTTGAGCGAACACCGGCTCCCGGCATAATAATAATTCGTTCATCTGCTTTTTCAACCAGTGCTTTAAGCAGGTGCATACCTTCGTTTACATTTGGTTTTAATCCTGAAGTGAGGACTCTTTCACAACCAATATCAATTAACGTTTCTAAGGATTCAAAGGCATCTCTTGTTCTGTCAAATGCCCGGTGAAAAGTTACTCCCATTGGGTAAGCCAGTTCAATAAGCCTGGCACATCTTTTTTTATCAATGGTTCCATCGGCATTTAACATGCCAATGACAATACCATCACACATCATCGATTTACAAATCTTTACATCTTCACACATTATTTCAAATTCACCATCGGTAAATAAAAAATCTCCGCCACGCGGTCGAATCATTGGAAATAAATCTATCTGCAGTTTTTCCCTCGCTGCTTTGATAAATCCACAGGAGGGAGTTGTACCGCCTTCTCCGGGGTTATCACACAATTCTATCCGATGCGCTCCGGATGTTTGTGCGGCAATGCAGCTTTCAATGTTAAACCCAATTACTTCAAGTATAAAATTCATATTGTCAGTTATGAAAAACTTTTTGCATCAATAACTTTTGTTCCTGCATTAGTGGTAACACAATAAGTAAATCCTTTCATGATTGCAAAAGCTCCGTGTTCACCTTTTTTATTGATAGCCAAAAAACCTACCTGTAAATCTTTTGTTTTACCCTTATTGTTTTTTGCAATGCGTCTTACCGCTTCTTTACAGGCTGCTTCGGGAGAATAACCATGACGCATCATTTCAACAACGGTATGCGAGCCACATATTTTTATTACTTCTTCACCCACACCAGTTGAAGACGCAGCACCCACTTCATTATCTACAAATAAACCGGCGCCAATGACAGGGGAGTCGCCAACCCTTCCGTGCATTTTATATGCCATGCCACTGGTAGTACAGGCACCTCCTAAATTCCCTTTGGAATCCAATGCCACCATTCCAATAGTATCATGATTTAGTTGCGGAAGAGGCCACTGATAAGGGAGATTATCCTCATTATTAATTTTCTCTTTTATGTTTTCCACTGTAATCGTTGGGTCGTACTTAGAAGTTTTCAACCATTCTTTCCATGCTTTTTCGCTTTCAGGAGTTAATAAATTTTCTTTTGTAAAACCATTAGCCAATGCAAATTGCAAAGCGCCTTCTCCAACTAATTGCACATGTGGTGTTTTTTCCATTATTAATCTGGCTACGAGAACAGGATGCATGATATTTTCAATTGCCATTACTGAACCACACTGGCCATGTTCATTCATTACACAACTGTCTAAAGTAACTTTTCCATCACGGTCGGGCAATCCGCCATAACCAACACTCTGGTCATTTGGATCAGCTTCCGGAACCTGTACACCTGCCACAACAGCATCCAGTGCTCTTCCACCTTTGCCTAATATTTTCCATGCTTCGGTATTGGCTTTAACATTGGGTGCCCAGGTGGAGATAACAATTGGTGTCGCTCCCCCCGTGCCGTTAGCCAATACATCTTTAGCTGAAAGTAATGGAGCAGTAAGCGCTGATAATTGCAAAAATTTTCTTCTGTTTATCATAGCATGTTTTTTATGATAACCGGAAGTTACAGCAAAATTTAACAGCTAATGAATAGTGCCCATTTGTACCACTTCAAAATCGGTTGCTTTTATATTTCCCAAAAAACGCAAATCATCATTATTCCAGCGTTCGTCCGGTGCACCGGAAATATAAAAATCGCTGCCGATATCAGCCAACATAAGACCATATTTTTTCATGGCGGTTAAAATAATTTTGTTGACGGATGAAAAAGAGGAAATATCAAAATTCTGTTTTAAGCGCAAACGCATACCAAAAGGCGTGGGTGCATTAACATTAGTATTCGTGCCATTTACTTTATGCCTCGCAGGGTCAATATATCCACTGGTAACTTTTAAACTGCGTAATGTAAACCGGATGGCATGGTCAATTTCACCTTTTACAATTTCATCATAGCGAACAAGCCCGGCAAAAATGGGTAAGCCAGCAGCATCGGCAGAAGTCCAACCGTCAGGACGAAGTGCATTGGATTTTAAATCGAATATGGCGCCGGAGGAGGCCTCCCAGCCGTCGGTTGCTTTACTGGCATTATATAATTCATACAGCATCTTATTGTCAACATCCACTATAATAACATGGCTGTCTCCATTACCATTACCTTCAACAGGTGCATTACCCGGAATAGGATAGGGTCCTTTATCACTTTCATCTCCATAATTTCCATCGTAGGAATTGGAGCGAAAAACAACAGGTACTTTTGGCTGGCTGCTACAAACAACACTATAAGGAATTCCGATGAGTGCATTATCCCAGAGGCCGCTTCCAAAATCTGCTTTTACAGAAGGGGAGTTGGTGGCTAATAAATTAATAATAGCATCAGAACGACTATCCTTAGGCGAAGAGGAAATATTGATGTTCCATGAATTATCTGCCGGAAATATTTCAATGTTTTCAACCATTGCTTTGGTAGCGGTTGAACAAAGAGGCGGAGGATTATTTTGTGGATTAATGTCTATACTATTTTCCTTTTTGCAGGAGAAAATAATA
>JBLMVP010000327.1:0-8545 GCA_050256755.1 Sphingobacteriales bacterium
CAGAATAATTTACCGGAAAGAGGAACAGCCTATTGTATTGCCGAAGATCATGTAAATGCTAATTTATTATTTGCAGGAACAGAGTTTGGGGTTTACGTAAGTATTGATGGCGGGCAAAAATGGATTCAGTTAAAAGGTGGGTTACCAACTATTGCTGTAAAAGATATGAACATTCAAAAAAGAGAAAATGATTTAATACTCGCCACTTTTGGTCGTGGTTTTTATGTAATGGATGATTATACACCGTTGCGTAATTTAAAGAAAGAGGATCTAGATAAAGCAGCAACAATTTTTCCTGTAAAAGATGCATGGATGTATGTTGAATCATTGCCATTAGGTGTAAGAGGAAAAGGGTTCCAGGGCGAAAATTTCTTTACTACACCCAATCCAAAAGTGGGTGCAGTGTTTACTTATTATTTAAAAGATGATATTAAAACAATTAAAGAAAAGCGTCGTGATGCAGAAAAAGAAAAAATTAAAAAAGGCGAAGCTCCTTATTATCCTTCTATTGATTCATTAAGATTGGAAGATGAACAACCGGCACCACATTTATTATTTACGGTGATGGATGAGAATAACAATATAGTTCGCCGGATAAAAGCTCCTGCCAAAAAAGGATTAAACAGAATTGTTTGGGATTTCCGTTATGCACCTTTTGGTCCTGTTGACCTAACTCAATTTGATGAATCGTTTGTATTCAGTTCGCCTGAGATTGGTTATATGGCTTTGCCCGGTAACTATAAAGTATCTTTAAGTAAGTTTGAAGACGGAATTTATACCGAATTGGTTTCACCACAGCCATTTAAAACTTCGGCACTTAATTATGCCACACTTCCGGCTACAGATAAAAAAGCACTGGATGATTTTTGCAAAAAGATTGCTGAGTTAAGAAGAGTTAGTGCTGCTGCT
Source organism: Sphingobacteriales bacterium (assembly GCA_050256755.1). GTDB lineage: Bacteria > Bacteroidota > Bacteroidia > Chitinophagales > Chitinophagaceae > AWTP1-9. Next base: position 910 of record JBLMVP010000327.1, read on the forward strand.
GATGAATATCGTGGTGAGCTGGTTAATAAGATAAAATATATCAAGCAGGCAATCATTGAAACCCCAAAGCTTGCAACCGGTATTTCAAAGTCAATTGCTGATTTGGATAAAAGATTGACAGGAGTAAACACACAACTCAATGGTGATGCTACTCTGGCAAGAAGGGAATTTGAAACTGTACCTTCCATCAACGGACGAATTGGTTCTATTATCGGTGCTTTATGGAATACAACAGCTGCACCTACTACTACATTTATGAATTCTTATTCCATCGCCGCTAAACAATTTACACCCGTGTACAATGAGTTAAAAGCTATTGGTGATGAAATAAGAAAACTGGAAATTGAATTAGAGAAAAGTAATGCTCCTTATACTCCGGGCCGATTGCCGGAATGGAAAGGGAATTAATTAACATAAAAAAAGCCACCAAATTAAGGTGGCTTTTTTTATACATTCATATCGGGGTTTTCTAAATCAGCAGTAAAAGAATCACTTTTGTGTGGATTGGGTGCTTTAATTTTTTCAGCATGAACATGCTTTATCTGCTTCAAAGTTTCAATACAATTATCAACTATTTCTTTTGCTGTTCTTTTTACATATTCACTCTTCTTAAACTGCATCACATTTTTATCCATGTCCTCTGCTGTCCACCCTCTGCTCCATCCTAAAAAACTAAAGGGTGGAAAAGTAAATCCCAAATCCGTAAAGAATACCATCATCTGTCCCGCCACCTGTTGTATATTATCCTGACCGCCGGTAATAATAAAAGATGCAACTTTATTCTTAATTAATACTTTGTCTTTAATCGTTATCTGATTCTGAACGCAATTCAGCCGCTCTGCCATTTTAAAATATAATGAAGAAGCATTACCCCAGCGAATGGGTGTGGCTACTAAAATTATATCGGCCCATAAAATCATGTCGCGGTATACTTGTGTCATTCCATCATTGGGTTCCATTTCCGTAATACTGCAGGGCCATGTACAGGCATTCATATGTTGCGAATAATATCCTTCACAGGCTCGAAAGCCCAATTCACGCAGCTTTAACATTTTCGTTTCCGTTCCATGCTGTTGTTTTGCATACTCCAGTGCAATTTCCAATGCAGCTTCTGATGTGCTGTACCTGGGCAAAGCATCATTCATATTTGTAGTTGAAATGCCGAGAATATTTTTTGACTCAGGAGTAGTTTCATATTTTAACTTCATCAAATCCTCAATAACAGTTAGATCATGTTGTGCCTGATGTGCTTTAATAATGGGTTTCATACTTACCAAAATATCCTCTCCTTCAATCTTTACTTCATATAATGCCTGCTGGTCGTGAAACCCGGGAGGTGAGCCACCAGTTTTAATATTGTATTCCCATCCATGCCAGGGGCAGGTAACATAAAGACCATCATATTTTTTTTCTACCAATCCCAAACCAAGCGGGCCAGCTTTATGCAGACAGGCGTTTGCCATTGCGGTTATTTCTCCTTCATAATTAAATAAAGCAACTTTATGCACACCAACCTGTACTATCTTTTGCGATTGGGGTGGCAATTCATTTAACGAAGCAACTTTAATATAGTCCATATAAAGTTTTTTATTGACATAAGTTCCCCAAAAAATATGGAAATGAGAAATTTATTAATAAACAAAAAAGCCAATCGCTTGATTGGCTTAAAGAGAATATAAACAAATTTAATTGGGAAAGAATGTTTTATCAATCCCGGGAATAATTCTTAAGGCGTTCTTATAATATACCTTCTTCAAAATTTCATCCGGCAATCCCATGCCATACATTTTCCAGAAAGCATGGTAGCGTTTGTGATAAGGAAAATACTCATCATTGGTTTCCAGCACACGAAAGTATGTTGTATATTCATCAGGCACCCAGCTGTCTTTACCAAATAAAATATGGTCCTGGTATTTTTCAAAAAACTGCCGGGCATGAATAGGTTGTCTTCCTATCTCTGCAATCACCGCAGCAATTTCAACATTCACATTCGGTAATTCATCTAACAAATGTCCTAATGAATCTAAGTTATTTCCCAGCCAGCCCATATGTGCAGCAATAAATGTCGTGTTCTTATGTTTGCGAAAAATATTGTGCTGCTCTTTTATTAACTCGCTCCAGGTAACAAAACTGTTATCTCTCTTCCTGTCTGGATGTGTTTTTATTTCCAGCCAGCGTTCATTGTTTTTATCCATTGGCTGCCAAAACTGAGCAGGATCTGCAGAATGTATGATAACAGGAATTTTTAATTCCCCGGCTTTTTCCCATACTGCATCCAGCCTTGGATCGTCAATAGGAATACGGTTTCCTTTTTCATCTTTAAACTCCATTCCCAAATCCTTATAAATTTTTAAACCACAGGCGCCGGACTTTACATCTTTTTCTAACTCGCTTACGGTTTTTTCTGTCCACCCGGGTTTTCCAAAACCAACAAAAGAAATATTAGTGAAGAAAACAACTCTTCCGGGTTTTGAATTTTTTACATTGTTTATAGAACGAACGAGGTAATTATTATCATTTACATCAAACCCACCATTAACTTCTCCCGGTGTTTCCTTATAACTTTTTCCACTTAGATTTACCATCACACCCATATTTAATTTGTCCATTTCGGCTGCAAGTTCTTTTACATTTTGTGTGGGCATCTGCCATTGGTGGTTGTGCACATCAATAAATGGAAATTTGGCTTTGGTTAATTTATGCTGGGGAACTATTAATGAAGGTGGTGGGTCGTATTCTTCAAAGTCCATATTTTTTTGCTGACCACAAGCAATAAATGGAAATACCAATACTGAAAAAAACAGCCATTTCATCATGTTAATTATTTAAGCTGATAAAATAAATGCATTATAGATGTAGCAACAAACCGCCCGGCAATATTAACAGGGCTTTTACTTTAGTTAAGCTGAATAGTTTTAATATGTATAACAGTGGCAATACTTCTGGCTCTTTCTTTGGCGAGAAAAGCTTTCTCTCCTTCAAATAGCTCGTCTACTGTTTCTGTGAAGTAATTCAGCCATGTATCAAAATGATGTTTTTGCAAAGGAGCTTTGCTGTGTAAATTCAAATGTGGTTGCATGGCATTTTTTTGATAGGTATTAGACTGAAACAAAATGCTGTCCCAAAAATCTACCAGTACAGGAAGATGATGCTCCAAATCAATCTTGGCTATTTCTGTAAATAAATAATTGATAGAATCATCTGCCAATAATTTTTTATAAAACTGTTTGACCAGCAACATCAAATCATCTCTATTTTCAATATCTTTTTTCATGCATCCTGCGCTTTCAAAATGGTATCTATTCTTTGTTTTACATCTTCGTAAGGAGTATATCCTCTCGCTACTAAATAAAATTTGCTTTCACTTATTTGCAGCAAAACTGCCGGGAAACCAGTCACCTGCAACTGGCTGCATAAAGCAAATTCATAACGGGCTTTTTCGTTATATTCTTCACTATTTAGCTTTTTATAAAAATCATCTGGAGAGATATTATATTTCTCCAGCAGATGACGATAGGCTTCATCATCTGTCAAATCTCTTCCTTCAAAATGTAAAGCATATTGTAACCCAGCTACAAAAGCGACTTGCTGAGCAGGAAAATATTCTTTAAAAACACAAAGTGCTGCAGCCGATTTTTCCGAATGTGAAAACCAATCACTTAAATCAGGGTTATTAATATGCCATAAATAATCGTTTCCGAATTTTATCCCCGTCATGTCTTCCACTCTTTTATACGCTCCCTTGATATAAGCAGCTGTTCTCCCGATATGTTGGGGATCATCAGCTGGAATCATTCCACCGGACAATACTTCAATATCTATTTTGTTTTCATAATTAGCCGCTATTTGTTTCATTACTTTACTGAAACCATAACACCATCCGCAGTAAGCATCATAACAATAATATAAAACCGGTTTCTCCATAATGGCTGCAAAGCTACTGGAATTAGGGTTGTTCTATTTTCGAAAGCGGGCATAAAATCACCCAGTTAAGATGGGTAATGCAGAAAATGTGGCTGACTGTTGCTATCTCCAGTCTTTTCTTTACTAAATTCGGTACTTTAAATTTTATATATGTCTACCACCAAAACGATTGCTGCAGCATTGCTGCTCTTTATTACTTCTTTTTTATCAGCACAAAAAAATACGGGCACAAGTGTAAAAGCAAGTACCGGTGATTCATTAAAAAATATTTCACTGACCGGTCTCAGTTTCAGAAGTATTGGTCCCGCTATTACCGGCGGACGCATAATTGATATTGCCGTGAATCCACGAAACAGCAGCGAATACTTTGTTGCATCTGGTCATGGTTCTTTATGGAAAACAACGAATAATGGAACAACTTTTACTCCGGCATTTGAAGGGCAATCTTCTTTTGCCATGGGTGCTGTTCGTTATGATCCATCCAATCCAAATATTGTATGGACAGGAACCGGTGAAAACAATAATCAAACCAATGCCATTTATGGAGATGGTATATATAAAAGTGAAGATGGTGGAAGAGGCTGGAAGAATATGGGATTGCAAAGTTCTGAACATATTGGCGGCATTGCTATTGATCCAACTAATTCTAACGTAGTATATGTTGCTGCTTATGGTTCTATTCGTAACGAAGGTGGCGATCGTGGTATTTATAAAACGAATGATGGAGGGAAAACATGGCGCCGTGTTTTAAATATCAGCAACTACACAGGATGTTTTGAAGTGCATATGGATCCAAGATACAATACTATTTTATATGCGGTGGCACATGAACGGTTTCGGAAAGGATATACCAATATACATGGAGGTAATGAAAGCGCTATTTACAGAAGTTTGGACAGTGGTGCTACCTGGCAAAAGGTAATGAAAGGGCTACCTTCTGAAAATATTGGGAGAATCGGCATGTGTATTTCCCCCGCTAACCCGGATGTTTTATTTGCTATTGTACAGGCGAAGGAGGGAAGCGGTTTTTATAAAAGCAACAACCGTGGTGTAAGCTGGACAAAACAAAGCAGTACTATTTCTGCTTACCCTTTTTATATGCAGAAAATTTTTGCTGATCCTAAAGATGAAAACCGGGTTTACAGTATGGATTTATTAATTCAGGTAAGTATTGATGGGGGAAAAACATTTAAACCATTGGGAGAAAAACACAAACATGTAGATAATCATACTCTATGGATTGACCCATCAGATACGAAACATCTCATTAGTGGTAATGATGGTGGTGTATATGAAACATGGGACCTTGGACAAAACTGGAGTTTTAAAGCTAATATTCCCATAACAGAAATTTATAAGATAAATACGGATAATGCTGTTCCTTTTTACAATGTATACATCGGTACACAGGATAATAACAGTCTAACAGGCCCGTCAAGAACTATTAATTCTTCAGGAATAACTAACCGTGAATGGACTTTTACTTTAGGCGGTGATGGCTTTGAAACACAGGCCGACTGGAAAGATGATAATATTCTTTATGTACAATCACAAAATGGTGGATTATGCAGGTATGATAAAAAAAGTGGTGAACAATTATTTATTCAGCCAGTAAATTTAATTGACAGTGGTTATCGTTTTGACTGGGATGCGCCTTTAGTGATATCAAGACATGATAACAAACGTATTTACTTTGCCGCTAATAAATTATTCCGCACTAATGACCGCGGTAATACCTGGGAAATTATAAGTCCTGATTTAACAAGAGGCGTTCCGCAAAAGATGTTGCGCCTAATGAACCGAAGCTGGAGTATTGATGAGTTGACCAGTAAAGGTTCATCTGCTAATATCAGTACTATTGCAGAATCCCCATTGGATGAAAACATATTATATGTTGGTACCGCTGACGGCTTAATACAAGTAACAACAGATGGTGGTAAAACATGGAATAAAGCCGTATCACTTCCGGGTGTTACAGAATTTACAAGAGTACATCACATCATCGCATCACAACATAATAAACTCGTTGCATATGCTGCATGTTATGCTTATAATACCGGCGATTATAAACCATATTTATTAAAAACTACCGATGGAGGAAAAACATGGACATCTATCAATGCCAACCTACCTGCTAAAGGGAGTACTTTTTGTATTGCTGAAGACCATGTAAAACCTGATTTACTTTTTGTAGGTACGCAGTTTGGTTTATATGTTACAGTGGATGGCGGTAAAGAATGGATTAAGTTTATGAATGGCTTGCCCACCACCACTGTAATGGATATGGAAATACAAAGAAGAGAAAATGATTTGGTGGTTTCTACGTTTGGCCGTGGAGTTTATATACTGGACGATTATTCTCCGCTACGTTCATTAACCAAAGAAACATTACAGCAGAAAGCAAACATCTTCCCTATTAAAGATGCGTGGATGTATGTTGAAGCCAGTCCTTTTGGGTTTTCCGGTAAAGGATTCCAGGGAGCTAATTTCTATTCCGCAGCCAATCCTCCTGTTGGAGCCACCTTTACCTATTTTATAAAAGATGAAGTAAAATCGCTCAAAGAAAAAAGAAGAGATGAAGAAAAAAAGAAACAGGAAAAAGGAGAAGAGGTAGATTATCCTTCTTATGATATCTTATTTAAAGAAGGTCAGCAACCTGACCCGTATTTATTATTTACTATTACGGATGAACAGGGTAATGTTATTCGTAAAATAAAAACAGATATCAGTAAAGGAGTAAACAGGTTAACATGGGATTTCCGTTACCAGCCTTTTAGTCCCATAACCTTTACTCCTTTTGATGATACCTATGCATGGAACACACCTGATGTAGGTTATATGGTAACACCAGGCACTTACAAAGTTTCCTTATCACAGTTTGAAGATGGGAAGTTTACAGAGTTGGTGGCGCCACAATCATTCAAATGTATGCCGTTGAATAATACTTCTTTACCGCCTGCAGATAAAACAGCATTGGATGCGTTTAATAAAAAAGTAGCAGAGTTAACAAGGGCGATGAATGGGGCTGATGCTTACCGGGGTGAATTAGCAGATAAAATTCCTTATTTAAAAAAAGCAGTGTTTGATGCGGCTTCTGTTCCAACAGGTACTTATGAGCAGTTATTGTCAATAGAAAATAAATTAAAAGAGATAAACAGGAAAATGAATGGTGATGGCTTAAGGGCAAGATATGAATCTGCTGTTCCCATCTCTTTAAAAGGAAGGGTTGACCAAATCTCAGGTGCGTTATGGGCTACTACATCAGCGCCAACTGAAACTTTCAAAACCTCTTACAATATTGCAGCGGATGGATTTGAAGCAATATTGAATTCACTAAAGTTTGTAACAGATGAAATAAAACAAGTTGAAAATTTACTGGAGAAATACAAAGCTCCTTATACGCCGGGGAGATTGCCCGATTGGAAAAAAAATTAGGTAAAGCTAAACTGAAAAGCTTCATAAGTTATATACTTGTGGAGCTTTTTTTATTCAAACACTACCGTCTTGTTACCGTATACCAATACCCGGTCTTCAAAAACAAGGTGAAGCGCTTTTGCTAATACCGCTGTTTCAATTTCTTTCCCTGCCCGAATCATATCTGCTGAAGTGAAAGAATGATTAACCGGGATGATTTGCTGGGAAATGATGGGGCCCTCGTCTAATTGATTCGTTACAAAATGTGCTGTAGCTCCAATTAATTTTACTCCTCTTT